>DBAW01000003.1 GCA_002291855.1 Sphingomonas sp. UBA1000 | reverse complement strand
GCGTGACCCGGGCAGTCGACGTGCGCATAGTGGCGCGCTTCGGTTTCATATTCGACATGGGCGGTCGAAATGGTGATGCCGCGCTCACGCTCTTCCGGGGCCTTGTCGATGTTGGCATAGTCGACGAAGGTGGCGCCGCCGGTTTCAGCGAGCACCTTGGTGATCGCCGCGGTCAGCGAGGTCTTGCCATGGTCAACGTGGCCGATGGTGCCGATGTTGCAATGCGGCTTCGTCCGCTCGAACTTTGCTTTCGCCATTTCTTCCTCTGTCTATCAAACCGTTTCGCCGCCGGGCCGCAGCGCCTGTTCACCCGTAGCTCTCGTTCACCCGCAGATCGTGTGAAAGGGGCGAACCCCACGCGCAGGCCGCCGGCCCGGAAATCCCGACCCGCAACGAAGCGCGGCCCGTAACCCAAACGCGACGGAAACGCCAGAGGCATTTTGACGCGCCGCGCGGTCGCGCGCGCCCATTTAGCCTCTTCGCGCGCCCGCGCAAGAGACGATCCTTGGCTGGTGGGACGAAAAGCCCGCCGACATGCCCGAAACGGGACGGCTGCACCGGCAAGCCGGGCCTGCAAACGCCCATGCCCGCCGACCGGACAGGATGACCAGACAGCGGTCGCGCGGCACGCGAATCGCCCCCGCCCCGACCCGGCATAGGCCCGCCATGGGCCGGAATTGGCAGCGCCCTCCCCGGCGGGCGGACATGCCGCACGCCGGAGAGGGCGCCAATGCCGGTCAGGCCGGAATCAGGCGAGCTTCGCCTTCACCTCGTCCGCCACGTTCTGCGGCACTTCATCATAGTGCGAGAACTGCATTGTGTACTGCGCACGCCCCTGGGTGAAGGAGCGCAGCTGGTTCACATAGCCGAACATGTTGGCAAGCGGGACCAGCGCGTTGACCGCCTGGGCGTTGCCGCGCGTGTCGGTGCCCTGGATCTGGCCGCGGCGGCTGTTCAGATCGCCGATGACGTCGCCCAGATAGTCTTCCGGGGTCACGACCTCGACCTTCATGATCGGCTCGAGCAGCTTGATGCCGGCCTTGGCCGCCACTTCGCGCATCGCGCCGCGGGCGCAGATTTCGAACGCCAGCGCCGACGAGTCGACGTCGTGATAGGCGCCGTCCACCAGATGCACTTCGAAGTCGATGATCGGGAAGCCGATCAGATGGCCGGTTTCGGCGGTTTCGCGGAAGCCCTTTTCCACCGACGGGATGTATTCGCGCGGAATGTTGCCGCCCTTCACCTCGTCGAAGAACTGATAGCCCGAACCACGCTCGCCCGGCTTCACCTGCACCTTGACGCGGCCGAACTGGCCCGAGCCGCCCGACTGCTTCTTGTGGGTGTAGTCGATCTCGACCGGCTTGGCGAGATATTCGCGATACGCCACCTGCGGCGCGCCGACATTGGCCTCGACCTTGAACTCGCGCTTCATGCGGTCGACGATGATTTCGAGGTGGAGTTCGCCCATCCCCTTGATGATCGTCTGGCCCGATTCATGATCGGTCGACACGCGGAACGAGGGATCCTCGGCGGCCAGGCGGTTGAGGGCGAGGCCCATCTTTTCCTGGTCGGCCTTGGTCTTGGGTTCGACCGACAGCTCGATGACCGGCTCGGGGAACTCCATGCGCTCGAGGATGATCGGCGCATTGGGCGCGCACAGCGTGTCGCCCGTGGTCGTTTCCTTCAGGCCCGCAATCGCGACGATGTCGCCGGCATAGGCTTCATCAATGTCTTCGCGGCTGTTGGCATGCATCAGCAGCATGCGGCCGATCTTTTCCTTCTTGTCCTTCACCGAGTTGAGGACGGTGCCCTTTTCGAGCTTGCCCGAATAGATGCGCGCGAAGGTGAGCGAGCCGACGAACGGATCGTTCATGATCTTGAACGCCAGCGCCGAGAAGGGCGCGGTGTCTTCGGCCGGACGCGTGTCTTCGGTCTCGCCGTCGAGCTTGACGCCCTGCACCGCCGGAATGTCGAGCGGCGACGGCAGATAGTCGACGATCGCGTCGAGCAGCGGCTGCACGCCCTTGTTCTTGAACGCCGAGCCGCACAGCACCGGCACGAACGCGAAGCTGAGCGTGCCCTTGCGGATCAGCGCCTTCAGCGTGTCGGCATCCGGCTCCTTGCCTTCCAGATAGGCTTCCATCGCCGCATCGTCCTGCTCGACGGCAAGCTCGATCAGCTCCTGGCGCGCGACTTCGGCCGCGTCCTTCAGATCTTCCGGAATGTCCTGATATTCGAACTTCGCGCCGAGCGATTCCTCAAGCCAGATGATCGCGCGGTTGTTGACCAGATCGACCAGCCCCTTGAAGCCGCTTTCGATGCCGATCGGCAGATAGAGCACCGCCGGACGCGCGCCCAGCCGGTCCTTGATCATGTCGACGCAGCGCTCGAAGCTCGCGCCGGTGCGGTCGAGCTTGTTGACGAAGCACATGCGCGGCACGCGATATTTGTCCGCCTGACGCCACACGGTTTCCGACTGCGGCTCAACGCCGGCAACGCCGTCGAAGCACGCGACCGCGCCGTCGAGCACGCGCAGCGAACGCTCGACTTCGATGGTGAAGTCGACGTGGCCGGGGGTGTCGATGATGTTGACGCGGTGGTCGTTCCAGAAACAGGTGGTCGCAGCCGACGTGATCGTGATCCCGCGCTCCTGCTCCTGCTCCATCCAGTCCATGGTGGCGGTGCCTTCATGCACTTCGCCGATCTTGTAGGACTTGCCGGTGTAATAGAGGATGCGCTCGGTGGTCGTGGTCTTGCCGGCGTCGATATGCGCCATGATGCCGATGTTGCGATAGCGCTCGAGCGGATGGCTGCGGGCCATGATCGTCGGTTCCTTGCGAAAGGGGGAGCCGGACCGTCCGGCTCCCCCGCATTTAGGTGATGGGTGTTACCAGCGATAGTGGCTGAAGGCGCGGTTCGCCTCAGCCATGCGATGCGTGTCTTCGCGCTTCTTGACCGCGTTGCCGCGGTTCTGCGCGGCGTCGAGCAGCTCGCCCGACAGGCGCGCCGACATGGTCTTTTCGCTGCGCGCACGGGCGGCGGCGATCAGCCAGCGGATGGCGAGCGCCTGGGCGCGTTCGGCGCGGACTTCGACCGGCACCTGATAGGTCGCACCGCCGACGCGGCGGCTGCGGACTTCGATGCCCGGCTTCACATTGTTGAGCGCGTCATGAAACACGCCCAGCGGCTCGCGCTTGGCGCGCTGCTCGACCGTGTCGAGCGCGCCATAGACGATCGATTCGGCGACGGACTTCTTGCCGTCGAGCATGACGCTGTTCATGAACTTGGAGAGGACCTGATCCCCGAACTTCGGGTCAGGCAGGATTTCCCGCTTTTCGGGACGACGACGACGAGCCATTGATCTCTTCCTTCAAACTTCAGCCTGGGTGCCGGACGGGCCGGCGGCTTACTTCGGACGCTTAGCGCCGTACTTCGAACGCGACTGCTTGCGGTCCTTGACACCCTGGGTGTCGAGCACGCCGCGCAGCACGTGATAGCGCACGCCCGGCAAGTCGCGGACGCGGCCGCCGCGGATCAGCACCACCGAGTGCTCCTGAAGGTTGTGACCTTCGCCCGGGATGTAGCTGATGACTTCGCGCTGGTTGGTCAGGCGAACCTTGGCCACCTTGCGAAGCGCCGAGTTCGGCTTTTTCGGGGTCGTCGTGTAGACGCGGGTGCAGACGCCGCGCTTCTGCGGGTTCTGCTCCATCGCAGGGACCTTGGACTTGGCCTTCTGCGGCTCGCGGCCCTTGCGGACCAGCTGGTTGATCGTCGGCATTGAAGCTCTTCACCTTGTTGCAAACGGTTACTTTGCTGACGCCCGAATCGAGACACAGCGACTATCCGTCGTTGAACTTACCCCTCATGGGAGAACCGGCAGACCGACCGTCGCCAGAGCGATCATCGGCCATCCGGCTGTTCAACACGAAAGGGCCTGGGCGGCTATCCAGCCCCCCGGCCCCTGCTGCGCCAGCAATGTTCAAGCTCGTCCACGCAGGTCGGAAGACGCAGCCGCGCTGCCATTCCTCGCCTTGCGGACGTGGGCGGGCCTATAACGGCACCCGCCCCTGCGGTCAACGCCGCCCCGGCCCTCCAGCCATCTCGCCGCCCTGCTGTGGACAAGTGGGTGGGCAAGCATGGGGAAAGCGGCCGGGGCGCGGCTTGCAAATCCCCGCCATGCCCGGCATTTGGCCGGCCATGCTTTCCCAACGGACACGTTATGCGATCCGCGCGCTGCTGCATCTCGCCGATCGCCATGGCGAAGGCCCCGTGCAGCTGACCGAGATCGCGGCGGCGCAGAACATCCCGCCCAAGTTTCTGACCGTGATCCTGTCGGAAATCGGCCGGGCCGGGCTGGTGGAAACGCAGCGCGGCCGCGACGGCGGCTATTGGCTGGCGCGCGAACCGCGCGAGATCAGCTATGGCGACATCATCCGGCTGACGCGCGGCAGCCTGGCTCTCGTCCCCTGCGCCAGCCGGCTGGCCTATCAGCCCTGCGAGAATTGCGTGACGCAGGAGGAATGCCGCGTCCATTGGGTGATGCTCAAGCTGCGCGACGAGACCGCGCGCATCCTCGATCAGGTCACGCTCGCCGATCCGCCGCCCGTCGATTCGGTCGAACCGGTGCTGCCCTGAACCGGCAGCCGGCCGGGCTTGACGCTAGCGCATCCATGGCTGCCGACGGGGCTGTGGACAGCCGGTTTCATTGCGCTATTCAAATGGCATGAGCCTTCCACCCCTGTTTGATCGCCTGCGGCTTCCCGTCATCGGCTCGCCGCTGTTCATCGTCTCCGGGCCCGATCTGGTGATCGCCCAGTGCAAGGCCGGCATTGTCGGCTCGTTCCCGGCGCTCAACGCCCGGCCGCAAAGCCTGCTCGACGAATGGCTGCACCGGATCACCGAAGAGCTGGCGGCATGGAACCGCGACAATCCCGACCGCCCGGCCGCGCCCTTCGCCGTCAACCAGATCGTCCACAAATCGAACGACCGGCTGGAACAGGATCTGGAAACCTGCGCCAAATGGCAGGTGCCGATCATCATCACCTCGCTCGGCGCGCGCGAGGATCTGAACACCGCCGTCCATGCCTGGGGCGGCATCACCCTGCACGACGTGATCAACAACCGCTTTGCCCGCAAGGCGATCGAAAAGGGCGCGGACGGGCTGATCCCGGTCGCCGCCGGGGCCGGCGGCCATGCCGGCACCATCTCGCCCTTCGCGCTCGTGTCGGAAATCCGCGAATGGTTCGACGGGCCGATCGCCCTTTCGGGGTCGATCGCCAACGGCCATTCGATCCTCGCCGCGCAGGCGGCGGGGGCGGACCTTGCCTATATCGGCTCCGCCTTCATCGCGACCGCCGAGGCCAATGCCGATCAGGGCTATAAGCAGGCCATTGTCGAAAGCAGCGCGTCCGACATCGTCTATTCGGACCTGTTCACCGGCGTGCACGGCAATTATCTGCGCGGCTCGATCGAGGCCGCCGGGCTTGACCCCGACAATCTGCCCAAGGGCGATTACAGCACGATGAACTTCGGCTCGGGCGGCAATACCGAGAAAAAGGCGTGGCGCGACATCTGGGGGTCGGGCCAGGGCATCGGCTCGGTCAAGGCGGTCGAGACCGTCGCCGACCGGATCGACCGGCTGGAACGCGAATATCGCACCGCCTGGGGCGAGTTGCAGGGCAAGGTCCGCAAAGGCTGGTGACGGACGCATGGCTGCTGGCGCGCCGCACGACGACGCGCCAGCAGCCGGCGCCTTCGCGCATGCCAACGAACGCAGCGCCAACAAAGGCCTGCGCTTCGGCGCTGTTCCTGTGGGTCCATACCAGCGCCGATCTTCAAGAGCGTGGTCGGGGCTGATCCCGGCCTGAGACCCCGCCTCGAAACCCGGCACCAGCTCGGCTGATCGGCAACGCACCGATCCTGGCCGGATCGGGAATGCACCGAAATGGATGCAAGCCCTAAAGCCGGGTTGCCGGAATCGCAGGATTGACGCTCCATGCGCGGGTCGCCCGCCTGCATTGCCGGTGACTGGAGTTGATCATGGCGTCATGTCGGTTGGGTGAGAGGTCAGACGTTTCGTGTGCGCGTCCCGCAATACAAAATGCGGGCGACCGCCACTGGTTGTCCGTCGTGCGGCCAGCAGCATTGGCCGCCATGCTCGCGCTCGGTCCCGGCTGTGCCGATGCGGCGGCGACCGACCCCTTCGAGCCCGGGCAAAAGGCGTGCCTCGACTTTCGGGGCGAGCGCTGGTGCCTGCCGGGCGAAACTCTGCTGGCCCTCAACGGCAAAGACGACGCACGGCCTGGCGCGCTCGTCCGAATCCCTCTGCCTCCCAAGGCGCCTGATTATTGCAGCTTTCCAGTTGCTCCGCGCAGGACGATGAGTCTGCTGGTCCAGGAAGCCAATGACGGCGACACGCCGCAAGCGTTCCTAAAGCGTGCAGCCGAAGCGTGGGCAACCGTATACAGGCAGATCCCCACCGGCATAGAGGATGTATTGGCCTGGTGTTCGAAGCCCGGCAGGCGCTTGTGCAGCTACGAACAGCAGGGCCAGGATCATATCTTCACCCAGTGTCGGATTGCCGAAGCGCCGATACTGTCAATATGCGCCACAATCGTGGCAAGGCCCGGACATTATATGAGGTCGGCTTACCTGTTCGATTGCTTTGCGAAGCGACACGTCATCGCCGAACACTTGGTCTCATGGTTCGATTCAATGAAGGTGACGCAGCGCACCCCGCCGCAATGACGGCGCTGCAAAGCGCACCAGGTTTGGCACATGCGCCAGCATCATGTTTTGGCCAGAATGACCAAATCGTCACTGGCGACTAAAGCGCGCGTTCGAGCTTCTGGATCAGGCCGAGCGCAGGGCTGATCGGCTGCGCCTCGTACATTTCGCGGTCGATGCGCGCGACGCGGTCATAAAGGTCGATGCTGGCCGCGATCAGCTGCACGGCGGCGGGCGGCATCATCGCGGTGGCGTCGGCGTCGCTGCCGGCGGCATGGCCGAGCCGGCGCGACTCCGCGCGTTCATCCTCGCGCACCTCGCCTGCGGCAATCGCCTTGCGCATCAGCAGCCAGGCGATGACGTGCATCAGCCGGGTCGTGACCTTCAGCGACTCGCAGGAAAAGGACACGCGCGCCAGCGGTTCCAGCGCCTGCCGGTCGGCGCGGCCGCCCTCGTCGAAATAGGCGCGCGCTTCGTCGGCGAGCAGCATCGCCTCGGTATAGAGGCTGTCAACGAGCCTCGCGGTCATCAGCTTGCGGCAATCAAGAGCCATCATGCGAAAAAGTTGCCACAGTCATGGCCGGCCCGCCACGGCCAATCGCGGTAAACCACGTCCCGATTTGGTCCATTCCAGCGCCTGTCCCATCCCGGGCCAGACATCGCCGGTCAGGCGATGATGTCGGGGATTAGCTGATCCTCCAGCACCGCGATTTCGTCCCTCAACCGCAGCTTCTGCCGCTTGAGCCGGGCCAGTTGCAGCTGGTCGACATGCGCGGCACCGAGCAGGGCGGTGATCGCATCGTCCAGATCGCGATGCTCGACCCGCAGCAGCGCGAGTCGCCGCTCAATCTCCTCCTCGGTCACGCCCGTCTCTCCTGCCCGCCTTCGGCTCGCCCGGCAAAGCCGCACGCCCTGCCGCGATTTACCTCTGTTTAACGGATAGGGCCGAGACATGGCGGAGGAAAGCTGTTCTACTGTGCTTTCCGCAGCAACATGGCAGGCCGCCGGCCCCCTTGGCGGAACAAAGTGCTGCTGGGAACCAAACAGAGGAGACCCGCACGATGGACAATGCGCATCTGGCCGCCCTTGAAGCCAAGCATGCCGGGCTGGACGCCCTGATTGTCACGGAAATGCGACGACCCCTGCCCGATGAAGCCCGGATCGCCCAGCTGAAGAAGCAGAAGCTTCGCCTGAAGGACGAAATCACCCGCCAGTAACGGCCAGGACCGCAGCCGTCCCGCGCCCATCGGCGCGGGCGGCATCCCGGCGCAACCAGACCGGCGACCCAGAGCTGGCGACCCACTGCCCAGCGACCCAAAGCCCGGCAAAACCAGCCCCAGCATCTCCTGACACAACGCCTCGGGGCCAGCGGCCGGAAACCTGCGCGCCGCCCATTCCGCCCCCCAAGCCCGCCTCAGAAGCAAGCCTCAATCGATGCGGAACAATGGCGGCTTGCGCGCGGCCTCGGTCAGCTTGCGCGAGGTGACGACAATGGCCTTGGCAAAGGCGGGAGCCGCATAGCCGGGGGCCGATTGCGGGCGCAGCACGATGTCAGGATCGACCGGCTGGTCGAAGCGCACCCCGTAACGCGGCGCGCGCGCCCAGACGACTATGCCCGAAACCGGCCCGATCCCGCGCAGCTCGGCTTCGACCGGCTCACCGACCGCCAGCCGCTCGCCCAGCTCGACCATCATGCCGCCGGGCGACAGGTTGCGGATCCGCGCCGGCACCGCCTCCCCATCCGCACGGCTGATCGCCGTGCCGAGGAAGAAGTTGAGCCGCGTCTGGGCGCGGTCGGAAGGATGATCGGCAGCATCGGACATGAAGGTCGACCGGGCAAAGGCTCCGCCAAGAGGATAAACCGTCTTTGGAGCTTCGCCGGAAAAGGTCGACAACGGATTAAGGTTAAACGCCCGTTTAACCCCGTTTCACTCGTCGCGAGAGATTTTTTCCTGCCGCTCGTGCCGTTCCTGCGCCTCGACGGTCATCGTCGCGATCGGCCGCGCTTCCAGCCGCGCGAGCGAAATCGGCTCGCCGGTGACTTCGCAATAGCCATATTCGCCTTCGTCGATGCGGCGCAGCGCGGCATCGATCTTGGAAATCAGCTTGCGCTGGCGGTCGCGGGTGCGCAGTTCGATCGACCAGTCGGTCTCGCTCGACGCGCGGTCGGTCACGTCCGGCTCGCGCAGCGATTCCTTTTGCAGGTGATCGAGCGTGTCCTGCGCCTCGCGCAGGATATCGTCCTTCCAGGCCAGCAGCTTCTTCCGGAAATAGGCAAGCTGCCGCGGGTTCATGAACTCTTCGTCGGCCGACGGACGGTAATCGTCGTCATTGACCGGCAACAGGGTTTTTCCGCTCTCGTCAACGCTACTCACAGCCGTCGCCATAGCCCTTCTCCGCCCTTCGCGGCCCGCTATGCAGCCGGGTCCGCGCCCTCGCTGGCGGGCTATAAACGGGCACGCAAGTCAGCACAAGCGCCGCCACCCGACCGGCCCGTGTCGCGGAAGCAGGAAAAAAGGTCCGGAACCGAGGGAAGCCGGCCGCGCAGCCAGGCCGGGTGCGGCCGGCGCAATCGCCGGCGGCCGGCGGTCAGGGGGCGCGCGCCTCAACCGCGGGCGAGCGGAAGAGCACAC
>DBAW01000228.1 GCA_002291855.1 Sphingomonas sp. UBA1000 | reverse complement strand
CGCCTGCCCCCTGCGCCAGCGCCAGGTCGCCCGCGACCGCGCCCAGGCTCATGCAGAAGCGTTCGAGCGCGGCCACCGCCAGATCGTCGCTGCCACCCAGCGCGCGGGTCCACAGCGTGCGGTCATCGACCGGCGCGACCGGGCGCTGCTCGATCGCCGCCAGCGCCTGATAGATGTCGGGCAAGGCCGGGCCGGCCACCACCCGCTCAACCGACACGCGCCGGTGGCGCTGGCGCAGCAGCGCGAGGATCTGGTCGTCAATGGCATCGAGCGGCGCAAAATCCATATGGCCGCCCTCGGTCGCGACCGCATGGTCGCCGGCGGCGTTGCGCACCAGCATCGCGACGCCCAGCCCGGTGCCGGGGCCGAGCACGGTGATCACGCCGCGCGCGGGCAATGGCCCGTCCGGCCCGCACAGCGGCACCAGCTGGTCGGGCGCAAGGGCGGCGACCGACTGGGCCACCGCCTCGAAATCATTGACCATCGCCAGCGCGTCGATCCCCAGCCTTTCGGGCAGCTCGGCCGGGCGGATGACCCATGGATTGTTGGTCATCTTGATCGTGTCGCCATCGGCGGGGGCGGCGACCGCAATCGCCGCCGCGCGCGGCAGCGGCCGGCCATGGGCGGCGGCAAAGGCGGTCCACGCGCTTGCCAGGCTGACATGCTCGGCGGCGCGGATCACGGTTTCGGGGCCAAGCTGCGCGACCCGGCGGCCATCAAGCGTGGCGACCGCGAACCGCGCATGGGTTCCGCCCAGATCGACCGCGACAATCTCCATGCCCGTCCCGCTCCCCGCCTGCCGTTCCGCCGCTTATTGACGGAAATTGCGGCGTCTTTCGCATGGACAGGCGCAATCGCCAATGGCGGTGAATACGAATGCCCGATAAGAGCACTCCGCCGCCGATGACGCTAGGGCGGCGGCCACAGTTTGGAGCGCGCATGGCAGACCCTCATCAAACGCTCATTCTTTTCGGGGCAACGGGCGATCTTGCGCACCGGATGCTGTTTCCCTCGCTCTACAATCTGTTCCGCGATGGCCTGCTGCCCGCCGACATGCGGATCATCGCCTCCGGCCGGGGCGAGATGGATGATGCCGGGTTCCGCGCCAGCATCGATCTGGCCCGTTTCCTGCCCGCCGACCGGTTCGATGCCGATGCCGCGGCGGCGTTTCTCGACCGGGTGAGCTATTGCGCGGTGTCGGGCGATCCGGCGCAGTTTGCGCGGCTGCGCGCGCTGGTCGGCGACCGGCTGGAACGCGGCGTGTCGGTCTATCTGTCGACCCCGCCGGCGCTGTTCGCGCCGATGGCGCGCGGGCTGGCCGAGGCCGGGCTGGCGGGCGACCATGTCCGCATCGCGATGGAAAAGCCGATCGGCCACGACCTTGCTTCGTCGCAGCAGGTCAATGACGCCGTCAACGCGGTGTTCCCCGAGCGGCGGGTGTTCCGCGTCGATCATTATCTGGGCAAGGAAACCGTCCAGAATCTGCTCGTCCTGCGCTTTGGCAACATGCTGTTCGAGCCGCTGTGGAACGCGACCGCCATCGAACATGTGCAGATCACCGTGGCCGAGACGGTCGGGCTGGAAGGCCGCGTTTCTTATTATGACGGCGTCGGCGCGCTCAAGGACATGGTCCAGAACCATCTGCTCCAGCTGCTCGCGCTCGTCGCCATGGAGCCGCCGGCCTCGATGGCGCCGGCGGCCGTGCGCGATGAAAAGGTGAAGGTGTTGCGCTCGCTGCGCCACATGACGCCCGGGACGGTGGGCCAGCAGAGCGTGCGCGGCCAATATGGCGCAGGCGCGGTCGGCGGTCAGCCGGTCAATGGCTATGCCGAGGAGCTGGGCGCGGCGTCCAACACCGAGACCTTCGTGGCGCTGAAGGCGCATATCGACAATTGGCGCTGGGCCGGCGTGCCCTTCTATCTGCGCACCGGCAAGCGGATGCCGCAGCGCCATTCGGAAATCCTGATCCAGTTCCGCCCGGTGCCGCATTCGATCTTCGCCCGCCGGGGACCGGGGCTCAATGCCAACCGCATGATCATCCGCATCCAGCCGCAGGAGAATATCCAGCTGCAGGTGATGGCCAAGCAGCCGGGGCTGGACCGCGACGGGGTCGCGCTGCGCGAGGTTGCGCTCGACGTATCGCTGTCGACCGAGGCGGCCGGGCAGCGCCGCCGCATCGCCTATGAACGGTTGCTGCTCGATCTGGTCGAAGGCGATCCGACGCTGTTCGTGCGCCGCGACGAGGTGGAGGCGGCCTGGGCGTGGATCGATTCCATCCATGGCGCCTGGGCGGCGACCGGCCAGGAAGCGCGGCCCTATACCGCCGGCACCTGGGGGCCGTCGGCGGCCATTGCCCTTATCGAACGCGACGGAGCCAGCTGGCATGACTGACCTTCATCCTGAAATCGCCGCCGTCACCGCGCGCATCGTCGCGCGCAGCCGGCAGACCCGTCAGGCCTATCTGGATCTGATCGACCGCCAGCGCGACGCCGGCACCAATCGCGGCTCGCTCAGCTGCGGCAATCTCGCGCACGGCTTTGCCGCGGCCGAGGAGGACAAGGCCAGCATCCGTGCGGGGCAGGCGATGAACATCGGCATCGTCACCGCCTATAACGACATGCTGTCGGCGCATCAGCCCTATGGCCGCTATCCCGAGCAGATCAAGATTTTCGCCCGCGAACGCGGCGCGACTGCGCAGGTGGCGGGCGGGGTGCCGGCGATGTGCGACGGCGTGACCCAAGGCCAGACCGGCATGGAGCTGTCGCTGTTCAGCCGCGACGCGATTGCGATGGGCACGGCGGTCGCGCTCACCCATGCGATGTTCGAAGGCGCGCTGCTGCTCGGCATCTGCGACAAGATCGTGCCGGGGCTGCTGATCGGCGCGCTGCGGTTCGGGCATCTGCCGATGATCCTGGTGCCGGGCGGGCAGATGCCGTCGGGCATCCCCAACAAGGAAAAGGCGCGCGTCCGCCAGCTTTATGCGGAGGGCAAGGCGACGCGCGAGGAACTGCTCGCGGCCGAGGCGGCAAGCTATCATTCGCCCGGCACCTGCACCTTTTACGGCACCGCCAACTCCAACCAGATGATGATGGAGGTGATGGGCCTGCACGTGCCCAACGCCGCCTTTGTCCATCCCGGCACCAGGCTGCGCCAGCAGCTGACCCGCGCCGCCGTCCACCGGCTGACCGAAATCGGCTGGGCCGGCGATGATTACCGGCCACTCGGGCGGTGCATCGATGAAAAGGCGATCGTCAATGCCGCGGTCGGGCTGATGGCGACCGGCGGGTCGACCAACCATGCGATCCATCTGCCGGCGATCGCGCGCGCGGCGGGGATCGTGATCGACTGGGAAGATCTGTCGCGCCTGTCGGCGGCGGTGCCGCTGCTGACGCGCGTCTATCCCAATGGTTCGGGCGATGTGAATGATTTCGCGGCGGCCGGCGGGATGCCGTTCGTCATCCGCGAGCTGCTCGATGCCGGGCTGCTGCACGGCGACATCATGACCGTGGCCCCCGACGGCATGGCCGCCTATCGCCACGAACCGGTGCTGGACGGCGAGGATCTGGCCTGGGTGGCGGCCCCGGACGACAGCCGCGATCCGGCGATGCTGCGCCCGGTCAGCGATCCGTTCCAGCCGACCGGCGGGCTGAGGCTGCTGGCCGGCAATCTGGGGCGCGCGGTCATCAAGACCAGCGCGGTCGATCCCGACCGCTGGATCATCGAGGCCCCGGCACGGGTGTTCGATGACCAGAATGACGTGCTGACGGCGTTCCGCGCCGGCGAACTGGACCGCGATGTCGTGGTTGTCGTGCGGTTTCAGGGTCCGGCGGCCAATGGCATGCCCGAACTGCACAAGCTGACCCCGGCGCTGAGCGTGCTGCAGGATCGCGGCCACCGTGTCGCGCTGGTCACTGACGGGCGCATGTCGGGGGCCAGCGGCAAGGTGCCGGCGGCGATCCATCTCTATCCCGAAGCGCTGCATGGCGGGCCGGTTGCGCGGCTGACCGATGGTGATCTGGTGCGGCTCGATGCGGTCGCCGGCACGATCGAGGTGCTCGACCCGGCGGCGCTCGACCGCGCGCCCGCCGCCGCCCCGGCGGCTGGCGAGGGCAATGGCCGCGAGCTGTTCCGCATTTTTCAGGCGGGCAGCGACGATGCCGAACGCGGCGCCTCGGCAATGCTGGCGGCGCTGGAGCGGGGCTGAACCGCGCCGGTCAGCGCGCGATGCGCACCGAAACCGGGCAATGATCCGACGGGTGGGTCGCCTCGTCGCCGTCATAGAGATATTCGGCGAACGATCCCGGCACCACCCGCGCGGTCGCGCGCGCGCCGGTCGCGATATGGTCGATGAAGCGGCGATAGCGGGCGACGCAGCGCGCCTCGGCGTTTCCTGCGGCAAGCGTCAGCGCCGCGCCCGCCGGGCGGCCGTCATCGACCAGCGCGCGGAACCCGTCTTCCGGATCGGCCAGCCGCCGGTTCCAGTCGCCGAGCACGGCGAAATCCTCGCCCGCCGCCGCGCGCGCATCGATCCAGCGTTCGAGCGCGCGGCCCTGTGCGAACAGCACCGGGCAATCCTCGTCCGCCGGATCGCGCCCGGCGGCGCAGCCCGATTTCAGGTGCACGGCGAGCAGCCGGATCGGCCGCGCGCCGGCAATCGTCACATCGACGCCCCAGCGCAGATCGGGATTGCCGACGCCAAGCGCCTTCAGATCGCGGTGGCGGGTGAAGGCAAGGGTACGGCGGATCGCAAAGCCGACATCCTGATGCCGGATGCTGGCCCCCGGCCGGTCCCGGCATTCGCCGCCGCGCCCGGTGTCGGGGCGGCCGGACATGACGATATGGTAGCGCGCCGGATCGAACACGCGCGCGGCGGCGGCGGCATTTTCCACCTCCTGAAACGCGATCACATCGGCCTCAAGCGCCTCGGCATGGCGCCGGAGCAGCGCATAATCGGCCGG
>DBAW01000147.1:2150-7677 GCA_002291855.1 Sphingomonas sp. UBA1000 | reverse complement strand
CCGGTCGCCGGGCAGGCCGATCACCCGCTTGACCAGATCGCGCCCCGAATCGCCGGGGGCGCGGAACACGATGACATCGCCGCGCACGGGCATCTGACCCGCCAGCCGGCTCTCCGCCCCGGCCCTCTGCCCCAGCGCTGCCCCGCCGGGCAGGCTGAACCACGACCAGCCATAGGGATAGCGGGTGGCGATCATGTAATCGCCGGGCAGCAGCGCCGGCATCATCGATGGCGACGGGATTGCATAGGGCGCAGCGACAAGGCTGCGGACCGCGACCACGGCCAGCGCCAGCTGGGCAAGAAAGACAAGGAACCGGCGGCCGTCGCCGCCCCGCGGGCGCGCGCGCCTGATCAGCCGTTTCAGCGCGCGCCCCCGCCCGCTGCCCGCCGCCGGTCCATTCAGTCGAACGCCCGCGTCAGCAGCGCCTGGGTGGAGGGATCGAACCCGGTCGGGCCATCGGCCTCGATCCGCCGGGCAATCGCCTTGCCCAGCTCGACGCCGAATTGGTCGAACGGATTGATCCCCAGCATCACCGCATTGGCAAAGGTGCGCTGCTCGTAAAAGGCGATCAGCGCGCCCAGCGCCTCGGGCGTCAGATCGTCGATCAGGATGGTGACCGACGGCCGGTCGCCCGGATAGGCGCGCTGCGGATCGTCGCTCGCCTGCCCCGCCATCAGCGCCGCACCCTGCGCGAAGCAGTTGGTCAGCAGCGCGCGGTGATGGGCGGGGTCGAGCGCATGGCCCGGCTCAACCACCGCCACGAACTCGACCGGGACCAGCCTTGTGCCCTGATGGAGCAGCTGGAACACCGCATGCTGGGCATCGGTGCCAACGCCGCCCCAGGTGATCGCAGCACTCTGCCAGGACAGGGCGGTGCCGTCGGGCGTCACCCGCTTGCCGTTCGATTCCATCTCCAGTTGCTGCAGATAGGAGGGCAGCAGCCGCAGCCGCTCGTCATAGGCGAACACCGCGCGGGTCTCGCAGCCGCGCAGCTGGACATAATATTGGTCGGCAATCGCGGCGAGCAGCGGTGCGTTGCGCTCCGCCGGGGCGAGCCGGAAATGCCGGTCCATAGCCGCCGCCCCCTCGAGCAGCCGCTCAAATGCGTCCCAGCCCAGCGCGAGCGCGGCCGGAAAGCCGATCGACGACCACAGCGAATAGCGCCCGCCGACGCTTTCCGAAAATGGCAGCACGCGGGTTTCATCGACGCCCCAGGCAACCGCCTTGTCGGGCGCGGCGGTGAGCGCGACGACGCGGCCATAGGGATCCTCCACCCCCGCTTCCGTCAGCCAGGCCAGCGCCGAGGCGGCGTTGAGCATCGTCTCGGTGGTGGTGAAGGTCTTGGACGCGATCACCACCAGCGTCGCACCGGGATCGAAGCGGCTGAACGCTGCCTCAAGCGCCGCGCCGTCGACGTTCGACACCACGGCGACGTCATATTGGCTGTCGTGCCGCCCCAGCGCATCGACGAGCAGATCGGGGCCGAGCGCCGATCCGCCAATGCCGATATGGAGCACATGGCGCACCGGGCCGAGCGCCCCCGCCTCGATGGCGTCGATCAGCGCGCGCATCCGCGCATGAAAACCGCGCGCACGGGCGACACTTTCGGGCGCGCCCTCGCCGCGCTCGGCGCTGTGTTCGGCAGCGCGCCCCTCGCTGGTGTTGATGACCGCCCCGCCGAACAGCGCATCGCGCGCCGCCGCCAGCCCGCGTTCGGCGGCAAAACCGGCAAAGCGCGCCACCAGATCACGGTCGAGATGCGTCTTGGAAAAATCGACATAAAGCCCCGCCGCCTCGAACGCGAACTGGCCCACCCGCTCCGGATCGGCGGCGAACAGTTCGGCCAGGGTCTGGCGTTTGGTCTCGGTCGGCCAGGCGGGCGCCTGCATCATCTTGTCCCCCTTGTTCGGCCCGGCGCGCGGGCGACGCGTCATCTCTACCCCGCCCCCGGCCATGTGCAAGCGCGCCAATCACCCGACAGGTGCGCGCGCGGGAGCGTCCGGAGCGGACCGGCAAGCTTCCCTTAAGCCCGTTCCTTGCGCCCCGGTTAACGCCCGCGCGCTTATGCTGCGCCCAGCAATGCCGTCATGCCGGAGGGTCGATCATTGGCCGCAGGATATCGCGCCGCGTTCAACCTCAACCGCCGGGAATCCCCGCGCGACGATGTCTATTACCGCACCCGCGGCACTGACGATGCCGGCATGTCCTTCGGCCTGCAGATCGTCAACATCTCGGCGACCGGCTTCATGGCGCGCACCGAAGCAACGCTGGTGCCGGGCAGCTGGATGACGCTGCGCCTGCCGGTGGTCGGCCAGATCCGGGCCGATGTGCGCTGGGCGCTGGGTGGGCGCGTCGGCTGCCAGTTCGACCGGATGATCGATCTCGCGCCCTATCTGGACCTGCTGGGCGCGCTGGTCCGCGACGCGCGCTAGGCAAATCTTGCCGGGTACGCGGGACGGCTGATTGAATACATTTGCAAGCAAACCCGCCTAGCCCACTTTTTCAGTTCGATTTTATCCCCCGCGCAGCAGCGCCACACCGGCATCGCGCTCGAACAGATACAGCGCCAGCCGCGCCGCCCGCCCGCGCGGTCCGTCCAGCCCGCCATCGCGGTCGACGAGCAGCCGCGCATCGTCGGTCGCGACCGGCAGCAGCGCCTGCACCTGTTCGGGCGTGGCGAGGCGGAAGACATGCTCGCCCGACTGGCGGGTGCCGAGGATTTCGCCCGGCCCGCGCAGCCGCAGATCCTCTTCGGCGATGCGGAAGCCGTCATTGCTCTCGCGCATCAGCGCCAGCCGCGCCCGCGCCGTCTCGCCCAGCGCGCCCGAGCGCAGCAGCAGACAGGTCGACCGGCCGGTGCCGCGCCCCACCCGCCCGCGCAGCTGGTGCAGCTGGGCGAGGCCGAACCGGTCGGCATGTTCGATCACGATCAGCGTCGCATTGGGCACATCGACGCCGACTTCGATCACCGTCGTCGCCACCAGCACGGCGACGCGCCCGGCGGCAAAATCGGCCATCACCGCATCCTTGTCCGGTCCCTTCATCCGGCCATGGACCAGCCCGATCCGTTCCGCGCCAAAGCGCAGGCGCAGCGCCTCGGCCCGCGCCTCGGCCGCGGCCAGATCGCTGTTCTCGCTCTCCTCGACCAGCGGGCACACCCAATAGGCCTGGCCGCCCTGCGCCATCAGCCGCCCCAGCGCCTCGACCACCTCGGCAAGCCGGTCTTCGGCGATCACCCGCGTCTCGATGGGCTGGCGCCCCGGGGGCATTTCATCGAGGCGGCTGACATCCATTTCGCCATATTGGGTGAGCGTCAGCGTGCGCGGGATCGGCGTCGCCGTCATCACCAGCACATGCGGCGGGGTGGCGGCCTTTTGCGCCAGCATCAGCCGCTGCGACACGCCAAAGCGGTGCTGTTCGTCAATCACCGCAAGCCCGAGCCGGCGATAGTTCACATCCTGCTGGAAGATTGCATGAGTGCCGACCAGAATGTCGATCGACCCGTCGGCCAGCCCCATCAGCGTCGCATCGCGCACCCGCCCCTTTTCCCGCCCGGTCAGGATCGCGACATTGACCGGCAGGCCGGCGAGCAGCCGCAACAGCGAGGCATGGTGCTGGCGCGCGAGGATTTCGGTCGGTGCCAGCAACGCGCCCTGTGTTCCCGCCTCGACCGCGACCAGCAGCGCCATCACCGCGACCAGCGTCTTGCCCGCGCCGACATCGCCCTGCAGCAGCCGCAGCATCGGCGCATCCTGACGCAGATCGCCCTCAATCTCCGCCATCGCCCGGCTTTGCGCGCCGGTGGGGGCATAAGGCAGGTTGAGCGCATCCCGCAGCCGCCCGTCGCCGATCAGCGCCCGTCCCCGCCGCCGCCGTGCCGAGGCGCGGACGAGCATCAGCGCCAGCTGGTTGGCGAACACCTCGTCATAGGCCAGCCGGTCGCGCGCCGCCTGATCGGCGGGGTCGGCATGGGCAGCGCTCAGCGCCGTGCGCCAGTCCGGCCAGCCGCGCGTGGCAAGCAGGCTCGGCTCGATCCACTCGGGCAGATCGGGCGCGCGCGCCAGCGCCTGCTGCGCCAGCTGGCCGAGCCGGCGTGACGTCATGCCTTCGGACAGCGGATAGACCGGCTCGCGCAGCGGCGGCTCGGCCTCTCCGGGCAGCAGGACGAGATCGGGGTGGACGATCTGCAACCCCTCGCCATAGGCGTCGAGCCGGCCGGACACGCGCCGCGCCTCGCCCAGCGGAAACAGCTTGCGCGCCCAGCCCGGATTGCCGCCGAAATAGACAAGGCTGACCAGATCACCCGCCGCATCCGCCGCCTGCACGCGGAACGGGCCGCGCCCGGCGGCGGCGCGATAGCCGGTTGCGGTCAGCGTGGTCAGGATCACCTGCCCCGGCCGCGCCTCGGCCAGCCGGTCGACGGCATGCCGGTCGACCCAGCCGGTCGGCAGGTGAAAGGCGATATCGACCGCGCGCGCCAGCCCCAGCCGTTCGAGCGGCCGGCGCAGCGCCGGGCCGATGCCTTTCAGCGCCTCGACTTCGGCGAACAGCGGATTGAGGATTTCGGGTCGCATGCCTATCTGGCCGCTTCTAATCACAATGCCGGCGCGCCCGCCAGCGCGTTCGGCACCCGAACACCCGCACCCCTGTGCCATCCGATGGAGCCGATCATGGACCGCGAAATCCGCCTGAAACGCCTTGGCTTCCGCGCGACGCATCGCGGCACCAAAGAGGCGGATATCCTGATCGGCGGCTTTTTCCGCCTGCATTCGGACCGCTGGAGTGAGGACGAGATCGCCTGGTTCGAAGCGCTGATGGACGAACAGGATGTCGACATCATGGCCTGGGCGATCGGCACCGCCGAGGTGCCCGAGGCGTGGCGCGGACCGATGATGGATGATCTGAAGAAGCTCGATTATGTCCCTGTCGAAAAGTAAGATCATCTCCCCGACCCGTCATCTGGCGATGCGCGCATGACCGATCTGCGCCGCATTCTCGCGCCCGGCGGGGCGCTGACGCTCGCCGGTGTGCCGGCCGGGTTCCTGCCCTGGCTGATGGCCGATCTGGCGCGCGCCGCCCCGGTGCGCGCGGTGTTCATCGCCTCCGACGAGGCGGCGATGCGCGCGATGGCGGAATCAGCCGGGTTTTTCGCGCCCGAGCTTGAGGTGCTGAGCTTCCCGGCCTGGGACGTGCTGCCCTATGACCGCGCCTCGCCGTCGCTGCGCATCCAGTCCGAACGGCTGGCGACGCTCAACCGGTTGCAGGCGCGGCCCAAGGGCCCGCAGCTGATCGTCACCACGGCGAGCGCCGCCGTGCAGCGGGTG
Organism: Sphingomonas sp. UBA1000; assembly: GCA_002291855.1. Lineage (GTDB taxonomy): Bacteria > Pseudomonadota > Alphaproteobacteria > Sphingomonadales > Sphingomonadaceae > Sphingomonas_B. The sequence continues at coordinate 2,353 of DBAW01000147.1, read as the reverse complement.
CTGACCCCGTTCCGCATCCGCCAGCTGGTCGCGCGGCTGGCCCCGGGCGAGCGGATCGACCGCGACCGGCTGGCCGAGCGGTTGCAGGCCAATGGCTATCAGCGCGTCGACACCGTGGCCGAGGCGGGGGAATATGCGATAAGGGGCGGGCTGATCGACCTGTTCCCGACCGGCGAACCCTATGCGCTGCGGCTCGATTTCTT
>DBAW01000147.1:0-1750 GCA_002291855.1 Sphingomonas sp. UBA1000 | reverse complement strand
ATCGACCGGATCGACGGCTTCACGCTGATGCCGGCATCCGAAGCATTGCTCGATGCCGACAGCATCAAGCGGTTTCGCGGCCGGTATCGTGAAACATTCGGCGCCACCGCGACCGGCGACCCGCTTTATGAGGCGGTGACCGAGGGGCGCAGGCTGGCCGGCATGGAACATTGGCTGCCGCTGCTCGAAGAGCGGATGGCGACGCTGTTCGATCATCTGGGCGATGGCTGTGTGGTCGTGCGCGATTTCGGCACGACGGCGGCGACCGAGCAGCGGCTGGAGGCGATTGCCGATTATTTCGCCAACCGCCAGCGTGCCCAGTTGGCGACGCCGGGCAGCTATCGCCCGGTCGAGCCGGCGGGCCTGTATCTGGATGCGGCGGAATGGGCCGAGGCGTGCGCGACGCGGCCGATCCATCTCGCCACGCCCTTTGCCGCGCCGGCCGGCGATCAGGTGATCGACTTCGCGGTCGAGGGCGCGCGCGACTTCGCGCCCGAACGCGCGCAGCAGGCCAATATCTACGAAGCTGTCGTCAAACACTGCACCAAGCTCAAGAAATCAGGCCGTAAAGTCGTTCTCGCCAGCTATTCTTCCGGCGCGCGTGAGCGGCTGGCGGCGCTGCTGGCCGATCATGGGCTGAAGATCGCACGCATGGCCGATGGCTGGCAGGAGGCGCTGGGCCAGGCCGACAGCGCCGGCGCCGCTCTGGTGGTGCTGCCGCTCGATCACGGTTTTTCGACGCCCGATGTCGCGCTGCTTACTGAACAGGACATGCTGGGCGACCGGCTGGTCAGGCGGCGCAAGCGGCGCAAACAGGCCGATGCGTTCCTGAATGAACTGGCGACGCTCAGTCCCGGCGATCTGGTCGTTCATGTCGATCACGGCATCGGCCGGTATGAAGGGCTGACCCAGGTTCCCGTGGGCCAAAGCCCGCATGACTGTGTGGCCGTCAGCTATGCGGGCGGCGACAAGCTGTATGTCCCGGTCGAAAACCTCGAAGTCCTGTCGCGCTACGGCGCGGAGAATGAGGGCGTGGCGCTCGACCGGCTGGGCGGCGAGGCCTGGCAGCGGCGCAAGGCGGCGATGCGCGAGCGCATCCGCGAGATCGCGCACGAGCTGATCAAGACCGCGGCCGAACGCGCGCTGCGCCCGGCCGACATTGCGGTGGCCGATTCGGGCTATGCCGCCTTTGCCGACCGTTTTCCCTATGAGGAAACCGAGGATCAGGACCGCGCGATCGCCGATGTGCTCGACGATCTGGCCGCCGGCCGGCCGATGGACCGGCTGGTGTGCGGCGATGTCGGCTTCGGCAAGACCGAAGTGGCGCTGCGCGCCGCCTTTGTCGCCGCCATGGCCGGGATGCAGGTCGCCGTCGTCTGCCCGACGACCCTGCTCGCCCGCCAGCATTATCAGGGCTTTGTCGAACGTTTCCGGGGCTTCCCGCTCGAAATCGGGCGGCTGTCGCGGCTGGTGCCGCCCAAGGAGGCGAAAGAGACCAAGGAACGGCTGGAGGCCGGCACGCTCGACATCGTCATCGGCACCCATGCGATCTTGGCGAAAGGCATCGCGTTCAAGCGGCTGGGGCTGGTGATCGTCGATGAGGAACAGCGGTTCGGCGTCACCCACAAGGAAAGGCTGAAAGCGCTCAAGACCGATGTTCACCAGCTGACGCTGACCGCGACGCCGATCCCGCGCACGCTGCAGATGGCAATGTCGGGCCTGCGCGAACTGTCGGTGATCCAGACCCCGC
>DBAW01000107.1 GCA_002291855.1 Sphingomonas sp. UBA1000 | reverse complement strand
AGCGATCCTCCGCTACCACGGCGTTTCCACGGATTTTCATGATATTGGCGTGGGGCCTGTCCGGCGCCCGGATCGGCGCACGGCCCGGCCGGATGCAAAAAAGGCCGCGCCATGATCTGGCGCGGCCCCTTTTGCCGGTTGCGGATGCCCTGGTTCAGGCGAAGGCAATGTTCACCCGGCGACGGCGCATCGCCATGCCGGCAAGGCCGAAGCCGCTGATCATCATCGCCCAGCTGGCCGGTTCCGGGATCGCGTCGGTGACCGCGGTGCCGAGCTGCAGATCGTCGACCGACGGCCAGAGCGGGTTCGATCCGGCCGGGTTGAACGCGGTCACGACCAGCGAGACGAAGCTGCCCGTGGTGGTGAAGCCGCGAAAGCTGGTCGTGGTCGGGTTCAGGATCACTTCGACCACGCTGCCGGTCGTGTCCGTCGCGGTCAGCGTGATCTGCGACGACGGCGTGAATGCGCCCGAAATGTTCGAGCTGAAGAAGCGCCCGCCAATCGCCGACACCGACGTCGAGAAGTTGCCGAAGGTCATCGGGTTCGTCGCGGTGTTGGTCGACAGGAACCGATTGCCCGACACACTGCCCGGGAACACGCCATTGGCTGCACTCACCTGATAGCTGATCGAGCCGGCGGTGCGGTTGAGCGGCGACGAATAGAGGATTTCGGCCAGATCGTTGAACGTATCGGTCTGGATGCCCGTCGCAGCCGCGGCAAAGCTGGCCGAGCTGGTGTGGATGGTGATCGCCGCGTCGGCACCGGTCGCGAGCGCGACTGACGTTGCCGCAAGCAGGCCTGCTTTCAGAAGGTTTTTCATCGTGATAGCCCCTTTCCCCCCAGGGGCGATCGGATCACCCCGGGGCCGCAGAATCATCCTTAATGGATGGTTATGCAAGTCATATGGTGCCGTTATCTGTCCCGTTATGGCACGAAATGGCGGGGCGTCGCGAATCCCTCGAAACAAGAGCGGGTTAGCTCAGTTGGCGGGGCAAGTTTCGGCTGGGGCTTTTTCCGTTCTTCAACCACGATCTCAAATATCACTTCTGACGCTGCATCCATTTCGACCGGATGACCGGCGACCGCTCGGGCGGGAGCGCGGCTGGCGTCGATAGCTCCTCCTCCCGGCGGTCCAGATTGGCTGTGATGGGGATTCCGGGGACACGATACTATTGCATGGAGCAGAAGTGAGAGGCGCGAGAGAGCAGGGCGAGGGAGTTCTTGCAGCGATCCAATCGCGCCTGCGTACTGGCAGGCCGCTCGCCGATGCGGAATGGATCACAGAAGCAGAGCGTGCCATTAACCGCAAGATGGCCCCGGCAAGGCGCTGCCCCAAGCTGAAGGGGGCGTGATGGCCGATGGTGGAGTTAAGTATCGTGCTCCCGAACCTGCTGAGGTGGAAGCATTGCTTGGCCGCGACCCAAAGCAGGGTAAGCGCGGGCCACAGCCAAAGGAGAGGGGATAAACGCACTGTCACCGTAATCCTACCCCTGATCGAGGCTGCTGGAACCATACTGCCAGCGTCAGGGCCTGCGGGGTCGCTATTCGGCGACACAGCTTTTGGGGCTTCGTCTCAAGGGATGTTTAATTCTGGCTTCTATCGTCTTGGCTGGGGGCGAGGTTTGGGTCGAGCTAACTTCCGCTTTGGCAGAGGAAATTGGGAAGTAGAATAATTCTAACCAATATTACAAAGTGACAGCGAAGGATAATTTAGATGTCTTTCGGATTCAAAAATCTTATCAAGGTAGTCGGTAAGAACTTCTTCAATTTATCAGATGAAGACGTGGCAGACATGATAGACGCATATTTATCTGGCGGTGATAGCAAGTTTGAATATGAGGCATTGCCCGAGTTCATGATTATTGCAAACAAATCTGAGAGGCTCGAAAAAATACGGGAATTGATTGAGAGTATAGATCGAAATTGTCGGCATGCCGGTGTGTTTGATGGCCTCGCGTCGCTTAAGGCCCGCGAAAAGCTGACAATTTTTTCGCAGGCTCTGCGCAAAGGCCGTGATCTGCCTCAGGAATAGTTAGTCGTCGATCGCCATCCCCACACCCTTGCTTATAATCTTGTCGATAGCCCAGACCTGCGCCCCGTCGCTCAGGCCGAGGGGCTCGACGAGGTGGGCGCGGCCATCGGTGTAGGGATTACGGTGACAGTACACCAAATCGACATTTCGGCCCTGCGATGCGCCGGTGCGGCATGTCCGTCTCGCCCGCTTTGTAGTGCCCGGCAGTTCGCATCATGTGACGCAGCAGGGCAATAGTCGTCAGCGGGTATTCTTTGGCGACGATGATTATGCGGCCTATCGCGATCTGCTTACCGTGCAGTGTGCGGCCCATGGCGTGGCGGTGTGGCGCTGGGTCCTGCTGCCCAACCATGCGCACCTTATCCTCGTGCCCGATCATTCCGACGCCCTGCGTGCGGCGCTTTCCAAACTTCATCGCGCCTATGCCGGACGTAGCCATCCCCGCGAGAAGCTGACCGGGCATCTCTGGGAGGGGCGTTTCGGCTGTGTCGCGATGGACGAGGGGCACCTGATGGCGGCGCTCCCCTAGAGCGGTTTCCGATCCGATTGCATCGGATCGGCCGCTCCAGGTCTCTGACTTACCGCATTTTTCGAGTCGCCGGGTGATTCAACCCGGCTTGAAAATGCTCTATGCTGCGCTCAATCGGGCACGCGCGCGACTGGTCGAGCGCGCAGAGGACTGGCGCTCGTCCAGCGTGCACGCGCTGCCTGATCCGGCTCCCAGCGATGGGCTGACCGACACCGCCCCGGTTTCGGAGCGTGTGCCCGATTTTGCCGGGCCGTGGCGCGCCGGAGAGGACGAGGCCATGTTCGGGCGACTGCGCCGCTTGGAATGTACAGGTCGTCCGCTGGGTGGCAGCGCGTTTCTCGATCAGGTGGAGGCTTTGCTTGGCCGCGACGCGAAGCCGGGTAAGCCGATGCCGGTCAACCGGGATCGGGTGGAAGGTCAAGGGCATGGACGCCATCGCCCGCAGGCGACGGCGCGGAACGCCGATCGGGCGGCACAGCCGATGTGCCGCCCGACCGCCGGGGGCGGGGTGTGTCCCCCGGGTGCGGTGCCGGAACCGGGGCGGTCCCCCCGGATCAGGCCGCGCTGACCGGGCTGGTCGAAACCCGCTGGGTCGCATTGCCGAAGGTGAGTTTCACCATCTGCGCCGCCCATTGGCCGAGCGCCGTACGCCCTTCGGCTTGCCACTGATCGGCGGGCAGGGTGGTGGTGGCGGCAACGCTGTTCCACGCGGTTGACAGGGTGTTAAGCGCCGTCAGCGTCGCTGCCGCCTGATCGGTCACCGCCTTCAGCTGCTTGCAGCAATGGGTGATCTGGGCAAGGTCGGTGCTCGCCTGATCGAGCGCGGCCCACGCATCTTCAAGCTGGCCGAGCGTTTCGACGATCCCACCGGTCAGCGCCAGCTCGTCGATCGCCGTCGTGCCGAGCTTGATGACGCCTTCGATCAGCTGGGTCGTGTCCTCGCCCTCGGAGCCGACCGCGATGGCGACATCCACGGCGGTCGACACGATTTCGGTCGCGCTGTCGAGCGCGTCCTGGGTCAGCTTGTCCTCCTGCGCGTTGAACTGGTCCTGCAACTGCGCGACCAGCGCCGCATAGGCATCGACCTTGGCCTGATCGGCCCCCTGGATCGCGGCGGCGATATCCTCAAGCTGCTGGAGGATCGGCTGGGCGTTGGCGATCAGATTGGCGATGTCGTTGCACTGGGCGACGGCGATCGGGATGTCATCGTCGTAAAGCAGGCCGTTGATCACCTCCTCATCGGCCAGATTGCTGTGATAAAGGGTGTTCACCTCCTCGGCGGCGGCGACCACCCCGGTGTTGACCAGCCCTAACCAGAACTGGGTCCACAGCTCTTCCTGCCAGTCGACAAAGCTGGTGACGAGCGGACCATATTGCCCCTGGCTGGTGATCACCGGCGGCAGGCTGGCATTGGTGGCGGCGCGCAGATAGGTCTGGGCGGTCATGACCGATTGCAGGATCGGGATCACGGGCAGCGGGGCCATGGCGGTTCCTTTCACGGTTTGCGGGGGGTGGCAGCCGGCCGGTTCAGGACGGCAGCGCCGGCAGCAGCTGCCAGCTGTTGGTGGCAAGCGCGGTCAGCACCCAGATGTTGCCGGTGTTGTCGGTCGCATAGACAATGCCCCCGTCGCTGACGGCGACGCCGACCACCAAGGAGCGCAGCTTGGTGCAGACCGGGCTCTGCCCGGCGACATAGGCGACATGCCACAGGTTGAGGCTGGCATCGGTGACATACTGGTCGCCGGTCGGGGCCTGAGCGAGCAGGCTTACCCCGGTCATCATCGCCTGGGGCGCGGGGGTGGTGGCGGTCGTGTCGACCACCCAGCCATTGCCGCCGGTGTCGACAAGGCCCAGCCAGCCGCCATTGGCGTCCATCGCCGCATAGGTGGCGGTGCCGATCTGCACCCAGCTGCCGCTGCCCGCCGACCACAGGCCGCGACCATTATTGGCGATGGCGAACAGCGTGCCGTTGCAGCCGGCAATATCGCCGGGCGCGTCGTTGTTGGGCATGGTGCCCACCGGGCTCCACGACGTGCCGCCATCGTTCAGCTTATAGGCCTGTCGGTTGGACATCGTCTGGTTGATCATCCAGACCGAGCCTTTGTTGTCGGTCGTGATCTGGGCCGCAGGGGCGGTCGAGATCGTCGTCCAGGCCCCGTTCGCATAGGATTTGACCTGGAAGCTCTGGCCATAGGGCGTGGGCTGGATCTGCGAGCCGTCGGCGGGCGCGCCGTCGATGCCGAACACCCCGCCGCTGCCGGAGACGACCGACAGGCTTGCCCCGGGCAACTCCGTCCAGCTGTTGCCGCCGGTCTGATATTGGTAGACGGCACCCGAGTTGCTGACGAGATAGGCGCTGTTGCCGGTCGCCGACAGGTTGGTCGGGTTGGCAAGCTGGATCGATCCCGGCCAGATATAGGCGGTGATCCCGCTCAGGAATGCGGCGGCGGCGACCACTTCATTCCATTCGGTCAGCGCATCGGCGATATCGTCCTGATTGAGGTCGTTGAGCGCAGACTGCATCTCGTCGCCCAGGGTCGAGCACAGCTGGATCAGCGTGTTCAGTTCCTGCTGGGCGGCGCTGTTCATATTGGCCGCGGCCTGCGCGCTCTGGGCGAAGGCGGCGATGGTCTGGGCCGCCGTGCGGTCGGTGTCGATGGTCGCGGTGTCGTTCTTGATCTTCTGGGTCAGGATCGCGATCTCGCCCTTCAGCGCCTCGATCTCGGCAATCGCGAAATAGGCCCCGGCCGCACCGCCCGCGATCATGATCCAGCCGAACGGATTCCAGAAGTTGAACAGCCCGATAATGCCGACGACAATCGCCGCGCCGGCGGCAAAGCCCAGCCCGACGATCTTGGAGTTATCGCTGCTGATCGTCGCGTTGGCGTTGGCAATGTCCTGATTGAGCGCGTTGATCTCGTTCTGATAGGCGGTCTGCAACTGCTGGAGCACGCCCGTCGATGCCGCAGTGGTCAGCGTCGACGCGGCATTGCCCAGATTGGTCGACAGCGTGCCGATCTGCGTCTTGAGGCTGGCGAGCGGCGCGATCTCCACACCGACCAGATTTTTGGCCTCTGCCAGCGCGGACTGCCATTGCGGCGATCCGGCCGGCAGCGTCTGGAGCAGGGTGAACTGGCTCTGCACGGTGGTGTTGATGCCGCCGATCGTGCCGGCCACCGACACCAGATTGGAAAAGATGCTGGCCCCGCTGCCCGGCGAGGTCGCGATCCAGGCCATTGCCTGACCCTGCAGCGCGGCCAGCTGTTCAACAAAGCTCTGCCAGGCGGATTGCAGCTGCTGGACGGTGATCCCATGGGTGCCGGGCGGCGGTGCGGCAAAGGTGATTGCCGGCGCGGCGAGCGCGGTGAGCGCGTTCACATAGGTGCTGGTGGCGATGATCTGGATCGTCGCGATCGACGACTGCACCGACAGGTCAAGCGCGAGCGCCCCCAGCCGGGTGCGGGGCACGATCTTGGCCAGCGGGTGATCGGTACCGGCGAGATTGATCCGGCGGCCGGGTGCGATGAGGACCGAACGGTTCAGATGCGGCGCATTCGTATTGCTGTATTGCAAGGCCATGACCACCCCCTCCGCAAGGGTGTCGTTGCACGCCTTGCAGTCAAAATTGCTTTGAGTCTGTTTTCAGACAAGGTCCAATATCCGAAATGATATTGATCAGGTCGATAGCTGAATCGAAACGGATACCGTAAACATGATCCATAACGAATATTTCATCGTCCAAACCCGATCCGAGCGCTTTTTCCTGCCCGACCGGGCGGGCGATTGGCGTGGACGGGACGCGGGGTGCAAAACCGCTCCGGACGGACGGGAGAGGCTGGCCGCGCAGCCATGATGGCGCGCCCCGCGCCGGCATCCGCCAGGCCGAGAGCAGTGTCGCGCGGGGGGTGAGCCACCCGGCGGCCCGGCACATGTGCCGGTTGCGGTCTGGAGGGGACTTCCCGGCCCCCTGCGCTTTACGGTTTGGCCGGGGCTTCCCAGCCCCCACCCAAAGCCTTGAACAAGGCGATCTGCGCCTCGGCACGGTCGGCTTCGGCCTGGGCCAGCGCCGCGCGCGCGGTGGCGCGCTGGCGTTCGGCATCGAGCAATTGCAGGAAGCTATCGGCCCCGGCCCGGTAGCGCAGCTCTGACAGGCGCGCCGCCTCGGCCGTCGCGGCGTTGGCGCGGGCGAGCGCCGCTTCGCGGTCGAGCGCGCCGCCCAGCCGTGCGAGCGCCTGTTCGGCCTCCTGCAACGCCTTGAGCACCGTGCCGTCGAACGCGGCAAGGCTCGCCTCCGCCCCGGCCCGCGCCTGACGCACCCGCGCCCGGCCGGCACCGTTCAAGGGAAATGACCAGCTGATCAGCGGGCCGAGCGAATAGCCGAAGCTGGCCGACCGGCCGAGATCACCGATCTGCGGCGAGCCGAGCAGCGCCTGCCCGCCAAGCGAGATCGACGGATAGAGCGCGGCGGTCGCCACGCCGATCCGCGCAGTGTCGCCGGCCAGCGTGCGTTCGGCGGCGCGCACATCGGGCCGCCGCGCGATCAACGCCTGACCGTCGCCGACCGGGATCGGCCGGGCGATGCGGGGCAGGGTACGGCACTGCGCCGCGGCCATGTCCGCCGCCTCGGGCGCGTCGCCGGTCAGATAGGCGAGCGCATAGAGCGCGGCGCGCCGCTCCGCCTCCAGCCGGGGCAATTCGGCCTCGGTCTGCGCCTTGAGCGCTTCGGCCTGCGCCAGATCGCGCCGGGTGCTGCGCCCGCCCTCGACCAGCCGGCGGGTCAGGTCGAAGCTCTGGTCCTGCAGCCGCACCGTCTCGCGCGCGACATCGGCCTGCACCACATAGGCACAGGCAAGCACATAGGCGCGTGCCGTCTCCGCCGCCACGGTGACGCGCGCGGCATCGACCTGCGCCTGCGCGGCATCGGCATCGGCGCGCGCGGCCTCGACCGCCCGGCTGACGCCGCCGAACAGGTCGATCTCATAGCTCGAATCGAACGTCGTCGAATAGAAATCGGTGGTCAGCACCGGAAAGCCGCCGACCGCGTTGAACACCTGCCCGCCAAAGCGCTGGCGCACATATTGGGCATTGACCCCGGTGGTCGGCAGCTGGCCGGCGCGCGCCTCGCTGAGCAGTGCGCGGGCGCGTTGCAGATTGGCGCTCGCCTGGCGCAGGTCGGTGTTGCGTTCAAGCGCGCGCGCGACCAGCCGGTTGAGCTCGGCATCGTCGAACAGCTGCCACCACTGCGCCGGCAGCGGGCTGGGCGTGACCGCGGCCAGATCGGCCTCGCGCAGCCGCGGGGCGGGCCCGCCGGGCAGGGACGGGGCCGTGTAATCCGGCCCCGCCGCGCAGCCGGCGAGCAACGCTGCCGGCAGCAGGCTGGCCAGCCAGCGGCGGCGGACGGCCTTGGTGGTGATGCGCGGTCCGGTCATGCCCCGGTCTCCCCGGTGGCCGCAGGTGCAGCGGGCGCGCCGCGCCGCAGCCTTGTCGCCGCCCAGTCGCCGAAGCGGCGGCTGATGACATAGAAAGCCGGGGTGAAGATCAGCCCGAACAGCGTCACCCCCAGCATTCCGAAGAACACCGCGACGCCCAGCGCCTGACGCATTTCCGCCCCCGGCCCGGTGCCGATGACGAGCGGCAGCACGCCGAGGATGAAGGCGATCGAGGTCATCAGGATCGGCCGCAGGCGCAGCGCCGCCGCCGCCTTTGCCGCTTCGCGCAGCTCCATGCCATGATCCTCATTCTGCTTGGCGAATTCGACGATCAGGATGGCGTTCTTGGCGGCAAGGCCGATCAGCACCACCAGCCCGATCTGGGTCAGGATGTTGTTGTCCATCCCCATCGCGTTGACGCCCAGCATCGCCGCCAGCAGGCACATCGGCACGATCAGGATGACGGCGAGCGGCAGGATCAGGCTTTCATATTGCGCGGCGAGCAGCAGGAACACGAACACCACGGCAAGGCCAAAGGCGATCAGCCCGGTATTGCCCGCCTGTTTCTGTTCGAACGCCAGCTCGGTCCAGTCATAGGCAAAGCCCTGCGGCAGGTTGGCCGCCGCCAGCGCCTCCATCGTCTCCAGCGACTGGCCGCTCGAGAAACCGGGCAGGGTGTTTCCCTGCAGCTCGGCCGCCGGATAGAGGTTGTAGCGCACGACGCGGTAAGGCCCGCTGTCATTGGCCAGCGACATGACCGAGCCGAGCGGCACCATCTGGCCGGTGTCGGAGCGGGTGCGCAGCTGCAAAATGTCGGCCACGCTGTCGCGATAGGGGGCATCGGCCTGCGCCGTCACGCGGAAGGTGCGGCCGAGAAAGTTGAAATCGTTGATATAGGTCGAGCCGAGATAGGTGCCGAGCGTTGCGAACACGCTTTCGACCGGCACCCCCAGCTGTTCGGCGCGTTCGCGGTCGACATCGGCGAACAGGCGCGGCGTGCGGGTGTTGAAGGTGGTGAAGGCGCCGACAATGCCCGGGGCCTGATTGGCCGCCATCATCATCTGGAAGGTCACGCCCTCAAGCGCGCGCAGCCCGGCGCCGCCGCGATCCTCGATCATCATCTTGAAGCCGCCGCCGGTGCCGATGCCCGACACGGGCGGCGGCGGGATGACGAAGATGCTGCCGGCGGTGATCGCGCTCAGCGCGCCGTTCAACTCGCCCAGCACCTGATCGGCCCCGGCGCGCTGGTCATGTGGCTTCATCGACACGAACATGGCGGCGGCATTGGGCGCGCTCGAAAATGTCGCCCCGTCGAACCCGGCAAAGGCCACGGTGCGCGCGGTGGCGGGATTGCGCAGCGCGATCCGCTGCGCTTCTTCCAGCACCTCGGTCGTGCGTTCGAGCGACGCGCCCGGCGGCATTTGGATGACTGCGATCAGATAGCCCTGATCCTGTGACGGGATGAAGCCGGTGGGCGTCGCGGCAAAGCGCCAGCCGGCAAGCCCGATCAGACAGGCATAGGCGATGCCGACAATCGCCAGCGCGCGCACCGCCCGCGCGGTGAAGCGGCCATAACGGTCCGACAGCCGGTCGAACCCGCGGTTGAACCCGCGCGCGAACCGCCCCGGTGCGCCGCGCCAGCCGGGGACCGGCTCCGCGTCATGGCGCGGGCGCAGCACCAGCGCCGCCATTGCCGGCGACAGGGTGAGCGAGACAAAGGCGGAAATCGCCGTCGCGCTCATGATCGTCAGCGCGAACTGCTTGTAGAACTGGCCCGAAATGCCGGGGATGAAGCTGGTCGGCAGGAACACCCCGATCAGCACCAGCGCAATGGCGATCAGCGCGCCCGACACTTCGTCCATCGTCTTGTGCGCGGCCGCGCGCGGCGACAGCCCTTCCTGCTCCATCAGCCGCTCGACATTCTCGACGACGACGATGGCGTCGTCGACGACGATGCCGATCGCCAGCACCATGCCGAACAGCGACAGGTTGTTGAGGCTGAAGCCAAAGGCGGCGAGCACGGCCAGCGACCCGATCAGCGACACCGGAATGGCGATGATCGGAATGATCGCCGCACGCCAGCTTTGCAGGAACAGCAGCACGACCAGCGCGACCAGCACCACCGCCTCGAACAGCGTGTCCGTGACCGCCGCGATCGACGCATCGATATATTCGGTCGGGTTATAGGGGATGGTGTAGCTCATCCCCGGCGGAAAGCCCTTGGCCGCCGAATCCAGCTCCGCCTTGACGGCGGCGGCGGTGGCGAGCGCGTTCGACCCCGGCAGCTGCGAGATCGCGATGGCGACCGTGGGGCTGCCCGACAGATAGGCGTTGATGCTGTAATCCTGCGCGCCCAGCTCGATCCGCGCGACGTCGCGCAGCCGGATCAGCCGCCCGTCATCGAACCGGCGGACGATCACCTGGCCGAACTCCTCGGGGCTGGACAGCCGGCCGCGCGCCTGCAGGTTGAGCTGGAACGCCGTGCCGCCCTTGTTGAACGGCGGCTGGCCGACGCCGCCGGCCGCGACCTGCGCATTCTGTGCGCGGATCGCGGCGACGATTTCGCCGACCGTCAGGTCATGGGTCGCCGCCCGGTCGGGGTCGATCCACACCCGCATATTGTAGTCGCGCCCGCCGAACAGCCGCACGCTGCCGACGCCGGTGACGCGGCTCAGCCGGTCGATCAGCTGGAGCGTCGCATAATTCGACAGATATTGCTGGTCGAGCGAGCGGTCGGGCGAGATGAGCGTCGCGACCAGCAGCAGGTCGGGCGCGTTCTTGCGCACGGTGACGCCGATCTGGCGCACCTCCTCGGGCAGGCGCGGCTCGGCCGTCGCCACCCGGTTCTGCACCAGCACCTGCGCCTGATCGACATCGGTGCCCTGTGCGAAGGTGACGGTGATCGCGACATTGCCGTCCCCGGTCGAGGAGGACGACATGTAGATCATGTTTTCAACGCCGTTGATCTGCTCCTCGAGCGGGGCAGCCACGGTTTCGGCGAGGGTTTCGGCCGATGCGCCCGGAAAGCTGGCCGACACGACGACGGTCGGCGGCGCGATGTCGGGATATTGGGCGACCGGCAGGGTCGGATAGGCGACCATGCCGACAATGACGATCAGGATCGACAGCACCGCCGCGAAGATCGGCCGGTCGATGAAGAAATGGGGAAAGCGCATCGCCGGCCCCCGTCAGCGTGCCGTGGCTTCGGCGGGCGGCGGCGTCGTGATCGGCGTGGCGACCGGCGCGTCATCGGCCGCGCGCGGCTTGATCGCCGTCAGCTTGGGCTTGACCGCCGTGCCCGGCTGGAGCCGCGCCAGCCCGTCCAGCACCACCCGGTCGGTCGGGGCGAGGCCCGTGCGGATCACGCGCAGCCCTTCGACCATCGGCCCGGTCTCGACCAGCCGCGGCGCGACCTTGCCGTCGCGGCCGACGACATAGACCAGCCGCCGCGTCTGATCGGTCACCACCGCTTCGTCGGGGACGAGCATCGCCTTGTAGGTGCCCGACCCGAGCAGCCGGGCGCGGCCGAACATGCCGGGCACCAGAAAACCGTCGGGATTGGCGACTTCGGCATGGGCGCGGATCGTGCCCGAACGCGGATCGATGGCATTGTCGACGAACACCATCCGCCCGCGCCAGCGATAGCCGCTTTCATCGGCCAGCTGGATCTCGACCGGATTGGGCGCATAGCGCGACGAGCGCCGCTCGCCATTTTTGTCCTGCCGGACATATTTGAGGTAGAAGCTTTCCGCCCCGTCGAACGTGAACCAGATCGGGTTGGTCGACACGATGCGGGTCAGCAGCGTCTGGCCGGCGACCACATAATCGCCGATCGCCACCCGCTTGTCCGACACGCGGCCGCCAATGGGCGCGCGCACGGTGGTGAACTCCATGTCCAGCCGCCGCGCCTGCACCTGCGCGCGCGCTGCCGCCAGTCCGGCATCGCCGGCACGCGCGGCGGCGAGCTTCTGGTCATATTCCTCGCGGCTGATCGCCTGCTGGTCGAGCAGCTGGCGCGCGCGCGTCAGTTCGGCGGCGGCATTGGCGCGCGTCGCCTCGGCCCGTGCGGCCTCGGCCTCGGCCTGGGCGAGCGCGGCGCGATAGGGGCGGGGGTCGATTTCGAACAGCATCGCGCCCTGACCGATTTCGACGCCTTCGCGAAAGCCGATGCGCGTCACCTGGCCCGACACGCGCGGCACCACGTTCACATCCTGAATGGCCTCGAACCGGCCGACATAATCGTCCCAGTCGATGACCTCGCGGGTCAGCGGCGTGGCGACCGCGACGGTCATCGGCGGCGGCGGGGGAGGCGCGCCGCCCGAACAGGCGGCGGCAAGCGCGGCCAGCCCGAGGGCGAGGGAACGGGGAAGGGGGCTGTGCATGTGCCGTTTACCTCATCACCGACTGCGGCCGTTCAACCTGCATTCGCCGGAAAGTCACCGGCCCGGTCGAAATGGCGCAGCCACGGCGCATGAGACTCACGCGCCGATCAAAGTTTCAAAGAGAAACTGATCGAGATCATTCCATTTGTCAATGACAAGGTGATGACGCGAATTGCAATCCTTTGCAACCCGCGCAAGGCCGGGGGCTGACGACAGATCCGGCCGGGCCAGGCGTATCAGGCCCGGCCCTGCTCCTCATTCCATTCGACCCAGTCGCCATAAGGGTGGCATTTGGCCAGCACCCGTTTTTCGCCATCGGGCCAGCTGGTGAGCGTCAGCAGAACCTCGGTGCGCGGCGGCGTCCATTCAAAGCTGATCCAGCAGAGCGGGCGCGACGCGGTCGCCCACTGGCCCGCTTCGGCGATCATCGCCGTCACCTGCGCGCGCTCTTCGGCGGTCAGATATTGCAGCACCATCGAATGAATGACCGCGCGGCACACGCCCTCGGCCTGGGGGCGGGCGAGCCGGTCGGCCAGCCAGGGCACGGCATGGCCCTGATGGACGACCGGCGGGTGGCAGCAGGCCAGCGCCAGCGCCTGCTGCAGCCGGTGCGAGCGTTTGCGCTGATCGGCCCAGATAAAGGCCAGCAGCCGCTCGCGCGTCGCCTCGTCGCCGGGATCGAGCGGATTGAGGTCGACACCCTCGGCGCGCACGACCTGAAGCGGGGCGACGCTTGGCGCAGGGCCGTGCCAGACTGGCGCGATCTGCACGCGCGAATCCGCCACCCCGGCGGGAGCGCCGCCCAGATTATAGCCATAGCGGGCAAGGTTGAGGTTGAGGCCGCAGCTGGACCCCAGTTCGAGCAGCTCGAACGGCATGCCGGTGCGGCCGCTGACCTGCATCAGCGCGGCGGCGACGGCGGCAGCGCGGCCGACCTCGTTGGTCTGGGGCACGTTCATCATCCATTTCTGGATGAACTCGTCCGCCAGGGTGAGGGCGGCGGCGATCGCCCGGTCATAATCCTCATGCTCGCCGCGATACAGCGCTGTCAGAACAGGAATGGTATCGCGCCGGGCAAGGGCGTGGAGCGCGGCGTTGAGCCGCATCGCCATGGCCGCAGCCGACGGGTCGCCCGGCCAGGTGCGAACCATTTCGGCGGTCCGCGGGGCGCGGTGAAGCTGCCGTTCGGCGGCTTCCAGAACTTCGGCGACGAAGAAAGATCCGAGCTGCCGGGCAATACGCGCCTGGCGCCACAGCTCTCCGGCTTCGACGGCCGGGACCATGATTGTCATAAAATCCTCTCAGCCGGAACAGGCCGGCCGGTTTCCGGCGCTGCGGCAAACACATCGCCGCAGCGCCGGGACATCAGAAGTTGGTCCAGTCGTCGTCGGCGGTCGCCGCCGCCGGGCGGGACAGCGCCCGCACGGCCGCCGCGGGCAGCGGCCGGGTCGGTGCCGTCGTGTTCAGCACCGGGCTGCGCATCCGCGCGGCAGCACCCAGCTGGTCGCTGATCTTGAACCGCAGCGCCTGTTCGGACAGGGCGTCGACCTCGCTCGCCAGGTTGCGCGCGGCCGCCGAGGTTTCCTCGACCATCGCCGCATTCTGCTGGGTCGACTGGTCCATCGAGCCGATCGCGGTGCTGATCTCGCTGATCGCGGCGGCCTGGGCCTGGTTGTCATTGGCCATGCCGGCGAGCAGCTGGTGCACTTCGCCCACATCGGTCGAGATGTCAGCGAGCGCCGTATCCACGCGGTGGATCGCCTCGACGGCCGCGCCGATATCGGTCTGGGTCGAGGTGAGCTGGTCGCGGGCGCGGGCGGCTTCTTCTTCCGAGCGCATGGCGAGTGCGGAGACGAGGTCGGCGACGACCGCGAAGCCGCGGCCCGCCTCGCCGGCGCGGCCGGCCTCGACCGCCGCGTTCATCGCGAGAACGCGGGTCTGGAAGGCGATCTTGTCCAGACCTTCGATGACGCTGTCGATGCCCTTGGCGCTGTCGGCAACGCGGGTCATCGCCTGCACCGCCTGGTCGGCCGTCGAGCGGCCGCCGCTCACCGTGGCGATGGCACCATCGGCGCGTTCGACCGTGCGGCGCGCGGCCTCGGCGGTCGCCTTCAGGCGCTGGTCCATTTCGGCCACGGCAGCCGAGGTTTCCTCAAGGCTTGCGGCATTGGCTTCGGTGCGGCGCGCCAGATCTTCCGACGCCTGGGCGATTTCGCCCGAGCCGGTGCGGATCGACGCGGTGGTCTGGCTGACCGACGCGATCAGGTCGCGCAGCGCCGAGACGGCGGCGTTGAAGTTGGTCTTGACCGCGGCATAGCTGCCCGGGAAATCGGCGTCGATCTGCACGGTCAGGTCGCCACCGGCAAGGGCGGAGAGCTGGCCCGAAACGGTGTCGACGACCAGCTTCTGCACGGCCTCAGCCTCGGCGGCGGCGGCATCGGCCTTCTGCTTGGCAACCGCGGCGTCGCGGAACACCAGCACGGCGCGGGCCATGTTGCCCAGTTCGTCGCCACGGTCGGTGTCGGGCACGCTGATGTCGTTGCGGCCGGCGGCCAGATCGCCCATCACGCGGGTGAGGTCGGTGATCGGCTTGGCGATCGCGCGGCTGAGCATGACGGCAAGCGCGATGGCGATGCCGATTAGCGCAAGGCCGCCGAGCACGAGCGCGGTGGTGGCGGAGCTGATCGCGCCTTCCTGCAGTTCGCCATTCTTCTTGCTCAGCTCGACCTGCGCCTCGCGGATGTCGCGCAGCGGCAGCACGGCGTTGGTGACGAGCACCGCCTTGCCGGCCGCACGGGTTTCTTCCTGCGCGCGGTCGCGCTGGCCGGACTTGACCATGCGGATCAGCCGGTCGCCCCATTTTTCGCGCCAGGCGAGGGTTTCTTCGCGCGACTTGAGCAGCGCGGTGCGGTGCGCGGCTTCGGTCAGCGTCTTTTCGAGTTCGGCCGAAGTCCGGTCATATTCCTCCCGGCCTTCGTCATAGGATTTCAGATAGCTCTCGTCCCCGGTGACCAGAAAGCCGCGCAGCTGGCTGTTCTGGCGCAGCAAAGCCGTCTCCAGCGCCAGCGCCTGGGCATGGATCGACTGGCTTTGGTTGTTCTGGTCGGTCGTCGACCGGATCATGGAGATGTTCGCGAAGAACACCGCCATCATGATGGCTGCGGACACGCAGATCAGCATGAACGACAGGCCCAGTTTTCTGGGAAGGCTCAGGGACTTCAGCATCTTGGCGCTCTCATCGGTGTTTCATGGGGGCGGCCGTTCCGGCCGGGGCGGGGTGCCCCGGCCGGAACGGCGTTCCTCAGAAGTTGAAGCGGACCGCCGCCGAGACGGTGCGCGGGTTGATCGT
>DBAW01000247.1:12295-17527 GCA_002291855.1 Sphingomonas sp. UBA1000 | reverse complement strand
TGCTGCAGGCCTGCGAGGCCGCCGGCAAGGAGATCCCGCGTTTCTGCTATCATGAGCGGCTGGCGATTGCCGGCAATTGCCGGATGTGCCTTGTCGAGGTGAAGCCGGGGCCGCCCAAGCCGCAGGCGAGCTGCGCGCTGCCGGCGTCCGACGGGCAGGAGATCCGCACCGACAGCGCGATGGTGAAGAAGGCGCGCGAGGGGGTGATGGAGTTTCTGCTCATCAACCACCCGCTCGATTGCCCGATCTGCGATCAGGGCGGCGAGTGCGACCTGCAGGATCAGTCCATGGCCTACGGCCGGGGCGCGAGCCGCTTCGCCGAGAACAAGCGCGCCGTGACCGACAAATATATGGGCCCGATCATCAAGACCTCGATGAACCGGTGCATCCAGTGCACGCGCTGCGTGCGCTTTGCCGAGCAGGTGGCCGGGGTCGAGGAAATCGGCGCGATCGGTCGCGGCGAGAACATGCAGATCACCACCTATCTGGAAAAGACGCTGACCAGCGAACTGGCCGGCAACGTCGCCGATCTGTGCCCGGTGGGCGCGCTGCTGCAGCGCCCCTACAGCTTCGAGGCGCGGCCGTGGGAGCTGAAAAAGACCCCGTCCATTGACGTGCATGACGCGGTCGGCTCGGCGATCCGGCTCGACAGCCGCGGCCGTCAGGTGATGCGCGTGCTGCCGCGCATCAACGAGGATGTGAACGAGGAGTGGCTGTCCGACAAATCGCGCCACGCGATTGACGGCATGGTGCGCCGCCGGCTCGACCGGCCGTTCGTGCGCGTCGATGGCAAGCTGGTCGCGGCCAGCTGGCAACAGGCCTTTGCCACGATTGCGGCGCGCGCGGGCGGGCGGATGGCGGCGATTGCCGGCGATCTGGTCGATTGCGAGACCATGTATGCAGCCAAGGCGCTGCTGGCCGCGTTCGGCTCCGACCTGCTCGAGGGTCGGCAGACCGGCATGGTTTATGACGTGTCGAACCTGGCGGCGGTCAATTTCAACTCGACCATCGCCGGGATCGAAGAGGCCGATGTCATCCTGCTCGTCGGCACCGATGTCCGGCGCGAGGCGCCGCTGGTCAACACCCGCATCCGCAAGGCGGTGCGGCGTGGCGCGCGGGTGTTCGCGGTGGGCCCGGAAACCGATCTGACCTACCGGGTCGACTGGCTGGGCAATGATCTGGCCGTGCTCGGCGCGCTGCCGGCGCATGTCACCGACGCCTTTGCCGCGGCCGCGCGGCCGGCGCTGATCCTGGGCGGCGGCGCGCTCAAGGCCGGGGCGCTTGGTGCCGGGCTGGCGCTTGCCGGGCCGCTCGGGCTGGTCCGCGACGGCTGGAACGGGTTCAACGTGCTGCACATGGCGGCGGCGCGCATGGGCTCGCTGATGCTCGGCTTCGCGCAGAAGGGCGGCATTGCCGATATCGCGGCGGCCAATCCCGACATCGTGTTCCTGCTGGGTGCCGACGAGGTGGATTTCACCCGCTTTGCCGCCAGCCTGAAGGTCTATGTCGGCCATCATGGCGATCGTGGCGCGCATCATGCCGATGTGATCCTGCCCGCGGCCTCCTATGTCGAGAAGAGCGGCACCTATGTGAACCTGGAAGGACGGGTGCAGCGCGGCGAGCAGGCGGTGTTCGCCCCCGGCGAGGCGCGCGAGGACTGGAAGATTTTCCGCGCCCTGTCCGACGTGCTCGGCAAGCCGCTGCCGTTCGACACGCTCGATGCGCTGCGCGCGGCGATGGTCGCCGAGGTGCCGGCGCTGGGCCGTGAGGGCGAACTGGCCGCGTTCGACTGGACACCGCCGGCGCTTCCCGCCACGGCGTCCGGCCCGGTCGCCTATCCGATTTCCGATTTCTACCTGACCAACGCGATCTGCCGCGCCAGCCCGACCATGCAGCGCTGCTCGGCCGAGATCGTGAAGGGCGAGGTTCTTGCCGAGGCCGCCGAATGACCGCCTATTTCTCGACCCTGCTCGGCCCCGAAGGCGGCTGGTTCGTCGCCACGCTGATCGCGATCCTGCTCATCGCCTTTCCGGTGATGCTGGCGGTGGCGATCGTCATCTATTTCGACCGCAAGATCTGGGCGGCGATGGCGCTGCGGCGCGGGCCGAACGTCGTCGGCCCGTTCGGGATCCTCCAGAGCTTTGCCGACGGGATCAAGGTGTTCCTGCAGGAAACCATCATCCCGTCTTCGGCGAACAAGGGCCTGTTCCTGCTCGCGCCGATCATCACCTTCACCGTTGCGCTCATTGCCTGGGCGGTGATCCCGTTCGGGCCGGAAATGGTGCTCGCCGACATCAATGTCGGGCTGCTCTACATCCTCGCCGCGTCGTCGCTGGGCGTCTACGGCGTGATCATCGCCGGCTGGTCGTCCAACTCCAAATATCCCTTCTACTCGGCGCTGCGCGCGGCCGCGCAGATGGTGTCGTATGAAGTGTCGATCGGCTTTGTGCTGATCTCGGTCGTGCTGTGGGCCGGCAGCTTCCACCTCGGCACGATCATCGACGCGCAGAAGGGGCTTTACGGGTTCCTCAACGGCTTCGGCTTCAACCCGCTGCTGTTCCCGATGTGGGTGGTGTTCCTGATTTCGGCGATGGCCGAGACCGCGCGCGCACCGTTCGACCTGACCGAGGCCGAGTCCGAGCTGGTCGCCGGCTACCAGACCGAATATTCGTCGATGGCGTTCGCGCTCTTCTGGCTTGGCGAATATGCCAATGTGCTGCTGATGTGCGCGCTCAACGCCGTGCTGTTCTGGGGCGGCTGGCTGCCGCCGGTCGACTGGGCGCCGCTCTATGCGGTGCCGGGGCTGGTGTGGCTGATCCTCAAGATCCTCGTCTTCTTCTTCATCTTCAGCTGGGTGAAGGCGACGGTCCCCCGCTACCGGTATGACCAGCTGATGCGGCTGGGCTGGAAGATCTTCCTGCCGCTGTCGCTGCTGTGGGTGTTCCTGGTGTCCGGTTTCCTGATGCTGACGCGGTACGGAGTTCAAGCATGAGCGTCGCACATTTCATCAAGTCCTTCACCCTGTGGGAATTTGTGAAGGCGCACGCCCTGACCTTGAAGTATTTCTTCAAGCCCAAGGCGACGATCAATTACCCCTATGAGCGCAATCCGCTCAGCCCGCGGTTCCGCGGCGAGCATGCGCTGCGCCGCTATCCCAATGGCGAGGAACGCTGCATCGCGTGCAAGCTGTGCGAGGCGGTGTGCCCGGCCTATGCGATCACCATCGAGTCCGAACCGCGCGAGGACGGCAGCCGCCGCACCACGCGCTACGACATCGACATGACCAAGTGCATCTATTGCGGCCTGTGCCAGGAAGCGTGCCCGGTCGATGCGATCGTCGAGGGCCCGAACCTGGAGTTCGCGACCGAGACGCGCGAGGAGCTGATCTATTCCAAGCAGAAGCTGCTGGAAAATGGCGACCGCTGGGAAAGCGCCATCGCCGTCAACCTTGCCGCCGATGCGCCCTATCGCTAAGCGGCCGCCACGCATTCCGCCCGCCCGGCCGGTGCCGGGCAGGCATTTGAGCCAATCGACCGGACCCCGGCGCGTTGCCGGAACGCCCGCCACAGCAAACGCCAAAGCAAACAGGGTTTTGTCTTGATCCAGACCATCGCCTTTTACCTGTTCGCCAGCCTGGTGGTCGCGGCGGCGACGCTCACCATCACGGCGCGCAACCCGGTCCACAGCGTGCTGTGGCTGATCCTCGCCTTTTTCAATGCGGCGGGGCTGATGCTGCTGCTGGGGGCGGAGTTCATCGCGATGCTGCTCGTCATCGTCTATGTCGGTGCGGTCGCGGTGCTGTTCCTGTTCGTCGTGATGATGCTCGACATCGATTTTGCCGAGCTGCGCGCGGGCTTCACCCGTTATCTGGGCGTAGGGCTGCTGCTGTCGGTGGTGCTGGCGGCCGAGATCATCTTTGCCGTCGCGGCATGGAATGCCGGCGCAGTCGATCTGGCCGGCCGCGCCGCGCCGACGCCGGCGGACATGCCGAACATCCAGGCGGTGGGGCAGCTGCTCTACACCCGCTATCTCTATATTTTCGAGGCCGCCGGCCTTGTCCTGCTGGTCGCCATGATCGGCGCGATCGTGCTCACCCACCGCGCGCGCAAGGATTTCCGCGCCCAGCGGCCGGACCAGCAGATCCGCCGCCGGCCCGAGGATGCGGTGCGGATGGTCGATCAGCCGGTCGGGGAGGGCGTGACGCTGTGATCGGGCTTCAGCATTATCTGGTCGTCTCGGCGATCCTGTTCGTGCTCGGCGTGCTGGGGATTTTCCTCAACCGCAAGAACGTGATCGTCATCCTGATGGCGATCGAACTGATCCTGCTGGGCGTGAACATCAACCTTGTCGCCTTCAGCGCCTATCTGGGCGATCTGGTCGGGCAGGTGTTCGCCATGTTCGTGCTCACCGTCGCTGCCGGCGAGGCGGCGATCGGGCTTGCCATTCTCGTCATCTATTTCCGCAACCGCGGCACGATCGCGGTCGATGACGCCAACAGGATGAAGGGATGATCCAGCTCATCGTTTTCCTGCCGCTGCTGGCGGCGCTGGTTGCCGGCCTCGGCAACCGGATGATCGGCAACACCGTCGCCAAGGCGGTGACGACCGGCGCGCTGTTCGTGTCGTGCGGCCTGTCCTGGCCGGTGTTCCTCGGCTTTCTCGGCGGCGACGCCGAAGCGATGGTCGTGCCGGTGCTCAGCTGGATCCGTTCCGACGGCTTCGACGTCATGTGGTCGCTCCGGGTCGACACGCTGACGGCGGTGATGCTGGTCGTCATCACCTCGGTGTCGGCGCTCGTCCATCTGTATAGCTGGGGCTATATGGCCGAGGACGACAGCCAGCCGCGCTTCTTCGCCTATCTGTCGCTGTTCACCTTCGCGATGCTGATGCTCGTGACCGCCGACAATCTGGTGCAGATGTTCTTCGGCTGGGAAGGGGTCGGTCTCGCCTCCTACCTGCTGATCGGCTTCTGGTATTACAAGCCGTCGGCCAATGCTGCCGCGATCAAGGCGTTCGTCGTCAACCGCGTCGGCGATTTCGGCTTCATGCTCGGCATTTTCGGCACCTTCCTGGTGTTCGGCACGGTGTCGATCCCCGAAATCCTCGAAATGGCCCCGGCCATGGCCGGATCGACGGTCGGCTTTCTGGGCGACAGCGTCGACACGATGACGCTGATCTGCCTGCTGCTGTTCCTCGGCGCGATGGGCAAATCGGCGCAGCTTGGCCTCCACAC
>DBAW01000247.1:480-11903 GCA_002291855.1 Sphingomonas sp. UBA1000 | reverse complement strand
GCGACGATGGTGACCGCGGGCGTGTTCATGGTCTGCCGCCTGTCGCCGCTGTTCGAACAGAGCGATGTCGCGATGACCGTGGTGACCGTGGTCGGCGCGGCGACGGCGCTGTTCGCCGCGACGGTCGGCACCACGCAAACCGACATCAAGCGCGTGATCGCCTATTCGACCTGTTCGCAGCTTGGTTACATGTTCTTTGCAGCGGGCGTCGGGGCTTATGGCGCGGCGATGTTCCACCTGTTCACCCATGCCTTTTTCAAGGCGCTGCTGTTCCTGGGCGCAGGCTCGGTCATCCATGCGATGCACCATGAACAGGATATGCGCTTTTATGGCGGGCTGCGCCGGCATATTCCGCTGACCTTCTGGGCGATGATGCTCGGCACGCTGGCGATCACCGGCGTGGGCGTGATGGGCGTGTTCGGCTTTGCCGGCTTCTATTCGAAGGATGCGATCCTCGAGGCTGCCTTTGCCAGCGGCACCGAGGCCGGGCGCGTCGCCTTTGCGATCGGCGTGTTCGCGGCGCTGCTGACCAGCTTCTATTCGTGGCGGCTGGTGTTCCTGACCTTTTTCGGCACCCCCCGCTGGGCGGCGTCGGAGCATATCCAGCATGCGGTGCACGGCGATCACGGGCACGGCGATCACGGGCATGACGCGCACGCTCATGACGCGCATGGCGATCACGCGCACGATGCGCATCACGGCGATGCGGCGACCGGCACGGCGGGCTATCACCCGCATGAAAGCCCGCTGGTCATGCTGATCCCGCTCGTCATCCTGTCGCTGGGCGCGGTGTTTGCGGGCTTCGTGTTCCACCACAGCTTTTTGGAAGCGGAGCCGGGTGCGGCGTTCTGGCGCGGCAGCCTGGTGTTCGACACCCATCTGATGCACGCGATGCATGAGGTGCCTTTGTGGGTGAAGCTGTCGGCGACGGCGGCGATGCTCGCCGGGCTGGTGTTCGCGCTCTGGGCCTATGTCTGGGATACCAGCGTGCCGGCGCGCTTCACGGCGACGTTCCGGGGCATGTATGCCTTCTTCCTCAACAAATGGTATTTCGACGAACTCTATAGTCTGGTGTTCGTCCGGTCGTCGCAGCTCCTTGGCCGCTTCTTCTGGAAGCGCGGGGACGAAGGGACGATCGACCGTTTCGGGCCGAATGGCCTCGCAGCGCTCGTGGCCGGTGTCGGCCGGGTCAGCCAGCGGGTTCAGTCCGGCTATGTCTATACCTATGCGTTCGTGATGCTGATCGGCCTCGCCGGCGCTGCGACCTGGGCGATCGCGGGGTGATTGAGAAGTGAACCAGTTCGATTTTCCGATCCTGTCGCTGATGCTCGCGGTTCCGGCCGCGGCGGCGATTGCATGCCTTTATCTCGGCGCTGCGGGGGCACGCTGGCTGGCGCTTGCCGCCACGCTCGTCGATTTCGCGCTGGGCGTCGCGCTCTGGGTCGGCTTCGACCAGGGGCAGGGCGCGCCGCAATGGCAGTATCAGGAGCATCTGCCGCTGTTCGGCCGGTTCGCCTGGTCGCTGGGCATCGACGGCATCGCGCTGATGCTGATCATGCTGTCGGTGTTCCTGATGCCGATCTGCATCCTCGCCAGCTGGGAATCGGTCACGCGCCGGGTCAGCGAATATATGGCGGCGTTCCTGTTCGTCGAAGTGCTGATGATCGGCACCTTCGCGGCGCAGGACATGTTCCTGTTCTACATCTTCTTCGAGGCCGGCCTCATCCCGATGTATCTGATCATCGGCATCTGGGGCGGCGCGCGGCGCATCTACGCCAGCTACAAATTCTTCCTCTACACGCTGCTCGGCTCGGTGCTGATGCTGATCGCAATGCTGTGGATGTCGCAGCAGGCGGGCACGTCGGACATTCCGACCCTGCTCAACCATGATTTCCCGGTCGAGGCGCAGACCTGGCTGTGGTTCGCCTTCTTCGCGTCGTTCGCGGTCAAGGTGCCGATGTGGCCGGTCCACACCTGGCTGCCCGACGCCCATGTCGAGGCGCCGACCGCCGGTTCGGTGATCCTGGCGGGCGTGCTGCTGAAGCTGGGCGGCTATGGCTTTATCCGCTTCTCGCTGCCGATGTTCCCGGAAGCCTCCGGGGCGCTGGTCGGGCTGGTGCTCGCGCTGTCGGGCGTCGCGGTCGTCTACACCTCGCTCGTCGCGCTCGTGCAGGCCGACATGAAGAAGCTGATCGCCTATTCATCGGTCGCGCACATGGCGATCGTGACCATCGGCCTGTTCGCGTTCAACCGCCAGGGGCTGGAAGGCGCGATGATCGTGATGCTCAGCCACGGGCTGGTGTCGGGCGCGCTGTTCCTGTGCGTCGGCGTGATCTATGACCGGCTGCACACCCGCGAGATCGCGCGCTATGGCGGGCTGGCGAACAACATGCCGCGCTATGCGCTGTTCTTCCTGCTGTTCACCATGGCTTCGATCGGCCTGCCGGGCACCAGCGGCTTTGTCGGCGAGTTCCTGTCGCTGATGGGCGCGTGGCAGGTGAGCACGGTGGCGACCGCGGTCTGCACCACGGGCATCATCCTGGGTGCCGCCTATGCGCTCTATCTGTATCGCCGCGTCGTGTTCGGCGTCGCGCCGAGCGAGGAGGTGGCGTCGCTGCCCGATCTCAACGCCCGCGAAATGGGCAGCCTTGCCGCCATCGGCGCGGTCGTGCTGTGGATGGGCGTCTATCCCGAAAGCTTCCTCGCGCCGATGCGGGCGGATATCGGCGCGCTTGTCGCCCGGGTCGACCGCGCGCGCCCGACCTATGAACCGCGCTGGGTCGCGGGCAAGCCGGCGGCAGCCGCGCATGGCGACAGCCATGGCGGCGGCGCTGCCGCGCACGGAGTTGGCCATTAATGACTGAAAGCCTGTTCATCACCCTGCCGGAGATCATCCTGTCTCTCGGCGCGCTCACGCTGCTGATGATCGCGGCCTTTGGCGGCGATGCCCGCACGCGGCTGATCGGCTGGCTGGCGGTGGCGCTGCTGGTCGCGGCGCTGGTCGCCGCGCTCAATCCGGGCGGCGACGCGTTTGACGGGCTGTATCGCGCCGATGCGTTTTCGGCGTTTGCCAAGGCGCTGATCTTTGGCGGCGCAGCGATTTCGGTCATCCTTGCGCCCGATTTCTTCGCCCGGCGCGGCGGCGAGCTGCGCGCCGAATATCCGATCCTGATCGTGCTGTCGGCAATCGGCATGGGCATGATGGTGTCGGCGTCCGATCTGCTGACGCTGTATGTCGGGCTCGAGCTGCAAAGCCTTGCCGCCTATGTGCTCGCCAGCTTCATGCGCCGCGATGCGCGCTCGGCCGAGGCGGGGCTCAAGTATTTCGTGCTTGGCGCGCTCGCCTCGGGCATCCTGCTTTACGGCATTGCGCTGCTCTACGGCTTTTCGGGGACGACCCAGTTTGACGGGCTGGCCCGCGCCTTCGGGGCGGAGACGCTGTCGCTCGGCCTGACCTTCGGGCTGGTGTTCGCGCTGGCCGGGCTGGCGTTCAAGATCAGCGCCGTGCCGTTCCACATGTGGACGCCCGACGTCTATGAAGGCGCGCCGACCCCGGTCACCGCCTTTTTCGCCTCGGCCCCCAAGGTCGCGGCGATGGGCCTCTTGGTGCGGCTGTCGGTCGAGGCGATGGGCCCCGCCTATGAGGCGTGGCGGCAGATCATCATCTTCTCGGCGCTCGCCTCGATCGTGCTGGGCGGCGTCGCGGCGATCGGCCAGACCAACATCAAGCGGCTGCTCGCTTATTCGTCGATCAACAATATCGGCTTTGCGCTGATCGGGCTGGCGGCGGTCCAGCCGGGCCGGCCGGAAGGCGTCGCGGCGGTGATGACCTATATGGCGATCTACATCGTCATGACCATCGGCGCGTTCCTCGTCGTGCTGCAGATTCGCGATGCCGAGGGCAATCAGCTGGAGACGATTGCCAGCCTGTCGGGCCTGTCGCGCACCAGCCCGGCGCTCGCCGCCGCGATGATGCTGTTCATGTTCTCGCTCGCGGGCATTCCGCCGCTGCTCGGCTTCTGGTCGAAGTTCGTCGTGTTCGACGCGGCGGTTGCGGCCGGGCTGTGGCCGCTGGCCGCCATCGGCATCGCCTTTTCGGTGATCGGGGCCTATTATTATCTGAAGATCGTCAAGACGATGTATTTCGACGAACCGGCCCCGGCCTTTGCGCCGATGACCAACCGGGTCGAAGGGGCGCTGATCCTGGCCGGGGCGGTGGCGATTTCGCCCATCGGCTATCTGCTGATCCCGGCGCTCGGCCTTGCCAGCATGACGGCGGCAAGGGCGCTGTTCTGATCGCGCTGCGCACGGTCGAGGTCACGGCCTCGACCAATGCCGACATGATCCTGCGCGCCGCCGCCGGCGCGCCCGAGGGTGAATGGCTGCGCGCGATCAGCCAGACGGCGGGGCGCGGACGGCTGGGCCGCGACTGGGTGTCGCCGCCCGGCAATCTTTATGCGAGCACGCTGGTGCGGCTGCGTGCCGGCGATCCGCTGCCCGCGACGCTGGCGCTGGTCGCCGCGGTGGCGCTTGACGAGGTGCTGCGCGGCTGGGGCGCGCAGCCGGTGATCAAATGGCCCAACGACCTGCTGCTGGGCGGGGCCAAGCTGTCGGGCATTCTGCTCGAACGCAGCGGCGAGGCGGTGATCATCGGCATCGGCGTCAACCTTGCCCATCATCCCGACGGTCTTGGCCGTGCGGTGACCAGCCTGGCGGCGGCCGGGCTTGGCGCGCCCGATCCGGCGCTGTTCCTGGCCGATCTGGCCGAGGCATTTGCCCGCTGGCTGGCGCGCTGGCGCGACGATCCGGGTGCGGTCGTGCGCCGCTGGAGCGAGGCCGCGCATCCGCCCGGCACCGCGCTCAGCGTCCGGCTGCCCGGTGCGCCGGCGCTCGACGGGCTGTTCGACGGGCTGGAAAGCGATGGCGCGTTGCGCCTGCGTCTGGCATCGGGCGATATCAGGATCGTCCATGCGGGCGACGTGTTCATGATCTGACGGCCGGGGAGAGTGTGCCGATGCTGCTCGCAATCGATGCGGGGAACACCAATGTCGTTGTCGCCCTGGTCGATCAGGGCGAGATCCGCGCCCGCTGGCGGATCGCCACCGACCCGCGCCGCACTGCCGATGAATATGCGGTGTGGCTGACGCAGCTGCTCACGCTCGAAGGGCTGGCGCGCAGCGATATCGACGCGGTGATCGTGGCCACGGTGGTGCCGCGCGCGCTCCACAATCTGCAGGTGCTGGCGAGCAAATATTTCGGCGTCGAGGCCCTGATCGCCGGGCGTGCGCCGGTTGATTGGGGGATCGAGCTGGATGTGGTCGAACCGGCGAGCGTCGGTGCCGACCGGGTGGTCAATGCCATCGCCGCCCATGCCCGCTATCCCGGCGATCTGATCGTGATCGATTTCGGCACCGCGACGACGTTCGACATCGTCGATTATACCGGGGCCTATAAGGGCGGGATCATCGCGCCGGGGCTCAACCTGTCGCTCGACGCGCTGGTCGGGGCGACCGCCAAGCTGCCGCGCATCGCGATCCGCGCGCCCGAAGATGGCAGCGTGATCGGCCGGACGACCGAGGCGCAGATGTTGATCGGCATCTATACCGGCTATCTGGCGATGATCGAAGGGCTGATCGCGCGGCTGAAAAAGCAGGTCGGCCGCCCGGTCCGGGTGATCGCAACCGGCGGGCTGGCGGCGCTGTTCCAGGATCATGATCATCTGTTCGACGCGGTCGAGCCCGATCTGACGATTCAGGGGCTGGCGATGCTGCACGCCCGCGCCCATAATGGCTGACCGCAGGCCGACCCCCGGCCGCGCGCTCCCGCACACTGGATTTGCATGACCCCCGGCAACGAACTTCTTTTCCTCGCGCTCGGCGGCTCGGGCGAAATCGGCATGAACGTCAATCTCTATGGCACCCAGGGCAAATGGGTGATGGTGGATTGCGGCGTCACCTTTGCCGATGCCGGCTATCCGGGCATCGATGTCATCCTGCCCGACCTGAGCTTTATCGAGGAGCGGCTGGACGATCTGCTCGGCATCGTGCTCACCCATGGGCATGAGGATCATATCGGTGCGCTGCCCTATCTGGCCGCCGATCTGGGCGTGCCGCTTTATGCGACGCCGTTCACCGCCGGGCTCATTCGCGGCAAGCTCGAGGAAGAGGGGGTGGCCGATCAGGTCCGCCTGCACGTCATCGACCGCGAGCATGGCCGGTTCGAACTGGGGCCGTTCGCGTTCGATTATGTGCCGCTCGCCCATTCGATCCCCGAGGGCAATGCGCTGCTGATCGAAACGCCTTATGGGCGCATCTTCCATACCGGCGACTGGAAGCTGGATGATGCGCCTATGCTCGGCACGCCGTCGACCGCCGAGGAACTGACCGCGATCGGCGACAAGGGCGTGCTCGCGCTCGTCTGCGATTCGACCAATGTGTTCAACGAGGAAGCGTCCGGCTCCGAAGGCGCGGTGCGCG
Source organism: Sphingomonas sp. UBA1000 (assembly GCA_002291855.1). Classification (GTDB taxonomy): domain Bacteria; phylum Pseudomonadota; class Alphaproteobacteria; order Sphingomonadales; family Sphingomonadaceae; genus Sphingomonas_B. Next base: position 5,427 of record DBAW01000247.1, on the reverse strand, counting down.
CCGGGCTGGATCAGGCGATCCGCGGGGCCGAGGGGCGGGTGCTCGTCACCACCTTTGCCTCCAACGCCGCCCGGCTGGCGACGCTTGCCGATGTCGCGCGCGACACCGGGCGGCGCATCTGCGTCGCTGGGCGCTCGCTCGACCGCATCCTGAAGGTCGCCCGCTCGGTCGGCTATCTGCGCGATTTCCCCGAAACGGTCGATTTCGACGCGGCGATGAAGCTGCCCCCGCGCGAGGTGATGATCATCGCCACCGGCGGGCAGGGCGAGGCGCGGGCGGCGCTGGGCCGCATCGCGTTCGACCAGCATCCGATCAAGCTCGATGCCGGCGATCTGGTGGTGTTTTCGTCCAAACAGATTCCGGGCAATGAAATCGCCATCGGCCGCATTCAGAATGCGCTCGCCGCGCGCGACATCCGGATGATCACCGACCGGCAGGCGCATGTCCATGTCTCGGGCCATCCCGGCCGGCCCGAGCTGAAGGCGATGTATGACTGGATCAGGCCGGAGATCATCCTGCCCGTCCATGGCGAACGCCGCCACATGGCCGAACAGGCGCGGTTCGCACTCGATCAGGGCGTGCCGCGTGCCATTGTGCAGGAAAATGGCCAGATGGTGCGGCTCGCCCCCAATGGCCCGGCGATCATCGGCCATCACCGCGCCGGACGGCTGATGCTTGACGGCGATGTCATCCTGCCCGCCGATGGCGCGACGATGCAGGAACGGCGGCGGATCGCCGCTTATGGCCAGATTTCGGTCGCCATCGCGCTCAATGCCAGCGGCCGGCCGGTCGGCGAGGCGCAGGTGCGCGTGCAGGGCGTGCCGGTTGAGGAGGACAAGGATGATTTCCTGATCGAGGCCGCCGAGGCCGCGAGCGAGGCCGCACGCGGCGCGCCGCGCGAGCTGGACAAGCTGCGCGAGGCGGTGCGGCTGGCGGTGCGGCGCAAGGCGGTCGAATGGACCGGCAAGAAGCCGATCGTCGATGTGTTGATAATCACCCTCTAGAGCGACCGATCCGATTTCATCGGATCAGTCACTCTCGGCCTTTAATTTACGCATTTTCCGCGTCGCCGGGTGATTCAACCCGGCTTGAAAATGCTCTAGAGCGACCTTTGCAATGCGCTGGACTTCGATACTTGCGATCTATCTGCTGTTCTGGGCGATGAGCGTGTTTCTCGTCCTGCCATTCGGTGTGCGCACGCATGATGAGGCCGGGGTGGAGAAAATCCCCGGTCAGGCCGACAGCGCCCCGGCCAATTTCCGCGTCGGCCGGTTCGTGCTGCGCACCACCATCCTGTCGGCGGTGCTGTTCGGCCTCTATTACGCCAATTACGTCAATGGCTGGATCGGGCCGGAGGATGTCGATTTCATCCGGCCGCCGGCGGACTGAACCCGCCGGCGCAGCGTTCAGGTCCGCAGCCGCTCAATGGCTTGGGCGAGCGCGACATAGAGCTTGCCCATATCGGCGCTGAGCAGCGTCACGCCGATCTGGGCGCCTTCGCGCGTTGCCAGCACATGGCGCAGCATCGCCTCGAAATCATGGATGTAGCGATTGACCTGATCGCGGAATTCGCCGTCGGCCTCGTAGTGACGCAGGATCTCGCGCGTCTCCCCGGCTTCGAGCAGCCGCACCGCGCGGCGGGTGAACACGCCGCGATCCCCCTTCAGATAGGCGGCCCAGGCGCTGTCGGTGACTTCGCTCGACATGATCTTGGCGACGTCGATGGCGGTCGAGTTCAGCGCCTCGATCAGCAGCGAGGCGCGGCGGGCAAAGCTTTCACGGTGGCTGTCCTCGGCCGCGTCGCGCGCCTTGTCGAGCCGCGCCTCGAGCAGCTGGGTGCTGTCGGTGACGGCGGCGATCTGGCGGCTCAGCCGGTCTGACGCATAATTCGCCGCCTCGACCGCATGTTCGGCGGCCTTGGCGAGTGCGGCGATCTGCACTTCGACGCGGTGGCCGAGCGCCTGGCGCACCGCATCCGATCCGGCCTCGGCCATTGCCGCAGCGGCTTCGGGCACGACCCGGTCGAGCGTTTCGCGCGCCCGCTCGGCCGCCTGAGCGGCGGCATCGCGGACGCGCAGCATCACGCCGACCAGCTGCTGGCCTGCACCATCGGCAAGATCGGCGATCCGGTCGCGCGCGGCGCCCACCGTTTCGTCCAGCTCGCCGGCCGATTTGCGGCTGGCGGCCAGCTGCCGCTCGGCGCTGAGGCCGAGCAGTTCGATCGCCTCGCGCTGCTGTTCGAGCAGCTTTTCGGTCTGGGCGAGCCGGTCGAGCGCCTGCGTCGCCCCGGCCTCGATGGCTTCGATGCCCGGCGACATGGCGGCGATCCGGTCGCGGCTGGCGCTGCTATACTGGTCGAGACGGCCAAGCGCGGCCGGCAGCGTCTCGTCAATCTCGCGCGCGCTCGCGTCGAGCGCGGTCAGCAGCGTCTCGGCACGCGCCACAAAGCTGTCGGCAGCCGCGTCGGCATCGGCAAGCCGCGTCGCCAGCGTCTCGGCATGGCCGCTCAGCCCGGCCAGCGCCTCCGCCAGCCTTTCGGTCTGGGCGGTGCCGTCGGTCGCGATCCGGCCAAGGCGGGCCTCGATTTCGGCAAGGCCCGATTCGAGCCGTTCGACCAGCGCGCGGCCGGTGCCGTCATGCGCGGCGAGGCCGGTGCCGAGCGAGTCAATGCCAGCGGCCAGTTCCGCCAGCCGCCGGGCCAGATCCTGCGCGGTTTCGGCGCCGGTGCGGTCGAGCGCGCCGCGCGCCTGTTCGATCATCGCGAGCATTGCCGCGCCCTGCGTCTCCATGCTGCGCCGCGCTTCGTCGAGCGCGTCGGCGGCACGGGCAAGCGCGGCATCGACCGCACCGCCCATGCGCCCGGCGGCGCTGTCCAGCCGTTCGCCGGCATCCTTGCTCGCCGCGTCCATGCGTTCCAGATGCGTCGCCAGCCGCTGCGCCGCGCCCGATGCCACCTGATCGGCCTCGCGCCCGCGTGCGAGCAGGGCGGAGAGCTGTGCTTCCAGCGCGCCGGCCTGTTCGAGCGCGCCGACGCCCGCTTCCTGCAGCGCCGCGCTCAGCTGGCGGGTCTGGGTCTGGGCGCGGGGCAGGCTGTGCATCAGCGCGGTCAGATCGCTGCGCGCGGCATCGGCGGCGGCCTTCAGCCCTTCGGCCTGGCGGGCCATTTCCTGCGCCTCGCCGCGCATCCCGGCGGTCAGCGCCGCCAGCCGCCCGGTCGCATCATCGCCCAGCCGCAGCATATGTTCGGCCTGGATGGCGAGCGCCTCGCGATTGGCCTCCAGTCGCGCGGTCAGCTCCGACACGCGATAGTCGAGCGCCGCCGCCTCGGCCCGCATGCGCCGTGCGGTGTCGGCAAAGCGCAGCGATTCGGCGCGGCTGGTGCGCAGCAGCGCGAGGAACAGCACGCCGAGCAGCGCCAGCGGCGCGCTCCACAGGGCGATCAGCCCGGCCAGATCGGCGGGCGTCAGGCCCCCGGCGGACAGGCGCGGGGCCGCGCTCCACCCGGCAAAGCCCAGCCAGCCCAACGCCAGCGCCCCGGTCAGCATGGCAGCCCCCCGGCCCGGCGGCGGCGCATCGGCCGCCATGGCATCGGCATCCTGCCCCGGTCCGGCATCGTGCGCGGCGCTGTCCGCCACCTCGATCACCCGATCATCCTGTTGGTCTTCATGCTGCTGGTCCGGCCGGAGGCCGACGATGTTCGCCCCGCTCATCGCGCCTGTTTACCAGCTTTTCACGGCTTGAGAACAAGCCAGTCGCCGCGCGCCTGCATGGCGGCCGACGGACGGCCACGGGCGGCTTCTTAAACGAAGTGTTAACGCCCGGCGCGCTAGTCTTATGCCATGTCCTACGAACCCTCCGCCCTCGAACTCGCCCTTGCCGCCGCCGTCGGCGACGATCCCGGGCTGGTGGCCGAGCTTCGGTCGGCGTTCATCGACAGCGCGGCGCGCCATGCCGAGGCGATGGCGCGCGCGCGCAGCGATGCCGAATGGCAGGAAGCGACGCTGCGCCTGAAAGGGCTGGCAGCAAGCTTCGGCGCCGGGCGGCTGATCGAGCTGGCCGACGAGGCCGCAGCCGCGCCGCGCGGCGATGCCGAGGCGCTGGCCGCGATCGAGCGCGCGCTGGTCGTGATGGGCGTGCAATAACCGGGGCCGCGAAGGGGCAAGACGCGGCGCGCCCTTTGCGCGGCGCGTCAGAAATGCCTAACGCGGGGCCATGCACGGGCCGACTGCCGGACTGATCATCGCCAATGAAGACGCCGACGACGCGCCCGGGCTGCGCGCCGAGCTGTCGGTGACGGGGCAAAGCGTTGCCGAACATCAGGCGCGGCTGCTGGCGCGTGCCGGGCTGCGCCACATCGTCATCCATGCCGAACGGCTGACCGCCGGGCTGGCGGCGGCGGTCGACCGGCTGCGCCGCGACGGGCTGGCCATCGACATCGCCCGCTCCGCCGCCGATCTGGCCGACCGGATCGGGCCGGATGCGCGCGTGCTGCTGATCGCCGACGGGCTGGTGACCGAGCCGGCGGCGGCGGCGGCGCTGCTGCGGCTGCCCGGCCCCGCCATCCTGACCCTGCCCAACCGGCCCGAACATCAGCAGCATGAGCTGATCGATCCCGGCGCGCGCTGGGCCGGGCTGATGCTCACCGATCAGGGTGCGATCCGCCAGACCGTGCAGATGCTGGGTGACTGGGATTTCTGTTCGACGCTGCTGCGCCGGGCGGTGCAGGCCCATGCCACGCAGGTCGATCTTGCCGCAATCGCGCCGATGCCCCTGCTGGTGACCGCGACCGATCCCGAAACCGCGCTCGCGGCCGAAGCCGGGCTGGCGGCGCGCGCCGTGCAGCACCCGGCCGGGCTGGTCGACCGGCATCTGTTCGCGCCTTTGGTCGGCCGGCTGGCCGCGCCGGCGATGGCGGCGCGGATCAGCGGCAGCGTCGTCGAGTCGCGC
>DBAW01000247.1:0-179 GCA_002291855.1 Sphingomonas sp. UBA1000 | reverse complement strand
GCCGGCGATGGCGGCGCGGATCGATCCCGTCTGGCTGCGGCTGGGCATGGTGACGGCGTGGTGCGCCGCCGCGCTGCTTGCCCTGGCCGGCTGGCCGGGGGCGGGGCTGGTGCTGATGATGGCTGCCGGGCCATGCTGGTCGCTGGCCCGGCATCTAGCGGCGCTGGGCCAGCGCGCCG
>DBAW01000111.1:445-10684 GCA_002291855.1 Sphingomonas sp. UBA1000 | reverse complement strand
GGGAGGCCGGGTGGGGGTGAGGGCCGGTGCCGCGACCGCGCCGAGAGGCGCGCGACAAAAGCCGCGCCCAGACGACGCGGACCTCAGCCCTGCGGATCTCAGCCGTTATCGGCGGGCGTGTCCGCGCCTTCGGCGGGGGACTGGAACCACGGCTCGACCGGGCCGGTCAACTTGATGGTCAGCGGCCGGCCATGCCGGTCCATCTTCTTGCCCAGCCCGACGCGCACCCAGCCTTCGGAGACGCAATATTCCTCGACATCGGTGCGCTCGACACCCTTGAAGCGGATGCCGATGCCGCGCGCGAGCAGATCGGGCGCGTAAAAGGGGCTGCGCGGGTCGGAGGACAGGCGATCGGGAGGGGTATCGGTCATGGCCGCGCCTGTAGCGCGCCGCCCCCGCCCCCGGCAAGAGCCTCGGCCCGCGCCCAGCCATGGGCGAGATCGTCGACGAAGCGGCGATATTCGACCTGCGCCTTCTCCGCATCGGGCAGGCGCAGCAAATAGCTGGGATGCACGGTCACCCACGCCTCCGCCCCGTCCGCCAGCGGGTGCGCGCGCCCGCGAAGGGCGGCGATGGTGCCGCCGGGGCCGAGCAGCGCCCGCGCCGCCGTCGCGCCGAGCGCGAGCAGCACAGGCGGGCGGATCAGCAGCCTTTCCTGTTCGATCCACCACGCACAGGCGGTGATTTCAGCGGCACCGGGCGTGTCATGGATGCGGCGCGGCCCCCGCCGCACATGCTTGAAATGCTTGACCGCATTGGTGAGGTAGAGCCGCCCCCGGTCGATCCCGGCATCGCCAAGCGCACGGTCGAGCAGCTGGCCGGCGGGGCCGACAAAGGGCCGGCCGGCCATGTCCTCGCGGTCGCCCGGCTGTTCGCCGACCAGCATCAGCCGCGCATCGACCGGCCCTTCGCCAAACACCGTGCCGCCGGCCCCGGCATGAAGCGGGCAACGCGTGCAGCCCGCCGCTTCGGCCTTGAGCAGCGCCCAGGCCCGGTTCCGGTCGGCGGGGTCGCCCCGGTCGGGCGCGTCCGCCGCCGGGGCGGCCGCTGCGATCATCTGCGCCTCGCGGGCCTGCGCGCCGGCGATCAGCTGCGGGATCAGCGCGGTTTCGGGCAGGTTTTTCCAGTATTTGCGCGGCATTTCCTTGAGCATCGCGCCGATCTTGACCCGCGCGGGGTTGAAGATCGCGGCATAATAGCCATGCCACATCGCCTCGACCGGATCGCCGCCGGGCGCATCGGCGGGGCTGGCTCCCGGCCCCTCGGTCAGCGTGTCGCCATCCCAGTGGATCGCGCATTCGGGCGTCAGGATCGACCAGCGCATCGCCGCGAACCGGCGCACGAAAAACCCGGCATTCAGCCGGACGATATGGTGATCCGGCTCGAACCAGGCGACAAAGCGGTTCGCCTCCCCGTCCGCCACCTCGCGGAAACGGACAAAGGCGCGCATCTTGTGCATGTCGCGCCGGACCGCGCGGACCATCTCGTCCAGCCGCCGCACCAGCGGATCGGCGCGGTCCTCGATCAGCCGGGGGGTGGCACGCAGCCGCCAGAGCAGGGTGTAGAGCAGCGCAAACCGCTCAGGATCACGGTGCGCGATGGCGAGCCGCATCAGCTCCAGAAATGCGCGCGGCACGGTAAAGCCGGGCTGGGGATCGGCGGGCTGGAGATCGGCGGGCACAGACTCGTCCGCCGGGGCAAGCGCCGCGAACAGGTCGCCGCCCTCGTCCCCCACCGACCAGCTGACGCTCTCCGGCGGCACCGATGCGGCGATCAGCGCCCGGGCGGCATCGCGCCACCCGTCCGCATCATCCGCGCGTGCCAGCCTGATGTGCCGCATCGTGCCCGCCTAACCTCCCGCCCCACTTCCCGCCGGTGCGGCGGGCGTCGGGGGCGGAGATAGGCATTGCGCGCGGCCGGCAAAAGCCGCCCGGCCGGCGTTCCGGCCGGGCGGCCCGGTCATGCCGGTATGCGGCCGGTCAGAAGCGGAAGCCCAGCCCCGCGCCGAACACGAACGGATCAAGGTTCAGCCGCACCCGCTGCGTGCCGATGGCGGTCGTCGCCAGCCGCGCGGTGGTGTCGATGTCGATATATTTGACGTCGAGATTGAGGAAAATCTTGTCGTTGAGGTCGATATCCACCCCGGCCTGCGCCGCCCAGCCAAGGCTGGATTTCAGGTTCACCCGCGTCGCGCCGACCGCGCGTTCCAGCCCCGCGCTCGCATCTTCGGAATAGAACAGCGTGTAGTTGACGCCCGCGCCGACATAGGGGCGCACCTTGCCCTTGGCGATCGGGCGGTATTGCACGGTCAGCGTCGGCGGCAGCACCCAGGTCGAGGCGAGCGCGCCGATCGACCCGGTGGTCCCGGTGCGGCCCGATGCGGTGTGCTTGGTCGTCGCCGCGATCAGTTCGAGCGAGACATGGTCGGACACGAAATAGGTAAAATCGATTTCGGGCATGAAGCTGTTGTCGACGCTCACTTTCTCGCCCGGAAACGCCGGCAGGACATCGCCCGATTTCTCGTTGGGCGCGACCAGAATGCCGCGCAGCCGGACCTGGAAATCCCCGGCCTCGGCCATGGCCGGCTGGGCGGCCGCGGCGGCGAGCAGTGCGAACGTCAAAGTGCGGATCATCGTCTTGCCCCTTCGTCTTGAACGAAAGCGGACATGGCGATGCGGCCGCGACGCCTCTTTGACGGGCGTCAAACCCTAGGGAATATCCCTAGCTCAAAAAAGTTCCAACTGACTGTTTTTGCTGGTGATTAACTGGCGCAGATCGGTGCGGTCAGTGAGCGCTGTCGGCCGCCAGTCATCGGTCACCAGAAAGGGCCGCACCCGCGCCACCGACACGGTCAGCCGGGCAATGTCGTCAAGCCGCAGCCGCCGCCAGCGCCGGGCGGAGAGAATTGCCCCCACCGCCTTCACCCCCAGCCCCGGCACGCGCAGCAGCAGCTCGCGCGGGGCGCGGTTGACATCGACCGGAAAGCTGGCGCGGTGCTTGAGCGCCCAGGCCAGCTTGGGATCGATGTCGAGCGGCAGCATCCCGGCGGCATCGGCGGCGTCGACCATCTCGTCGGGCGCAAAGCCGTAAAAGCGCATCAGCCAGTCGGACTGGTAGAGCCGGTGCTCGCGCATCAGCGGCGGGCGGCGCAGCGGCAGCACCGCGCTGGCATGGGGAATCGGGCTGAACGCCGAATAATAGACGCGGCGCAGCCCGTGGCGGCGATACAGGCCCGAGGCGCGGCGGATGACATCGCCATCGGTCGCGCTGTCGGCGCCGATGATCATCTGGGTCGACTGGCCGCCCGGGGCCATGCGCGGCGCATGGCGGAAGCGGCGCGCGTCGCGGGCCTCGGCGATATGGCCGGCGACATCGGCCATCGCGCCTTCGATCCGGGTGGCGGATTTTTCGGGCGCGAGCCGCTTCAGCCCGCCTTCGGTCGGCAGTTCGACATTGATCGACAGCCGGTCGGCATAAAGCCCCGCCTGCCGGACCAATTCGGGATCGGCGTCGGGGATGGTCTTCAGATGGATATAGCCGCGAAAATCATGGTCCTCGCGCAGGCTGCGCGCGACCTCGACCAGCTGTTCCATCGTATAGTCACTCGACGCGATGATGCCCGAGGACAGGAACAGCCCCTCGATATAATTGCGGTTATAGAAGGAGATGGTGAGATCAACCACCTCGCGCGCGGTGAAGCGCGCCCGCCGCACGTTCGAGCTTTTGCGGTTGATGCAATAATGGCAGTCGAAGATGCAGCTGTTGGTCAGCAGGATCTTGAGCAGCGAGATGCAGCGTCCGTCGGGCGCATAGGCATGGCAGATGCCCATCCCCTCGGTCGAACCCAGCCCTTTGGTGCCGCGCGGCCCGGCCTTCAGGCTGTTGCGCCTGGCGCTGCCCGATGACGCGCAGGACGCATCATATTTGGCCGCATCGGCGAGGATTTCGAGCTTTTGGCGAACATCGAGCTGAGCCATCGATGTTCTTTATATGTTCACGCGCTTGGCTGTGCAAGCACCCCGCCCGCCGCCCGCCCCGTTGGGGGTGCCGGGCGACGGACAGGAAGACTGGCAGGCCGCGCATTTTCAAAGCCGGGTGATCCCACCCGGCTCGAAAATGCTTTAATCGGCGAACAGCAGCACCGGCGTCTCGATCAGCTTCTTGAGCGCCTGGACATAGCTGGCCGCGTCCCAGCCATCGACGACGCGGTGGTCGCAGCTGATCGACAGGTTCATCAGCTTGGCGCGGACAATGTCTTCCCCGCCCCGGCCATTGGGGCGGAACATCGGCCGCTCGACGATCTTGTTCGGGCCGATGATCGCCACTTCGGGCCGGTTGATGACCGGCGTGGTGGCGATCCCGCCCAGCGGGCCGAGCGAGGTGATGGTGATGGTCGACCCCGACAGTTCGGCCGAGGTTGCCTTGCCGGTGCGTGCGGCATCGGCCAGCCGGGCGATCTCGCGCGCCAGCTGCCAGACATTCCTGTCCTGCGCGTCGCGGATCACCGGCACCATCAGCCCGGCATCGGTCTGCGTCGCCATGCCCAGATGCACGGCACCCGAGCGGGTGACGATCCCCGCCTCGTCGTCATAACGGGCGTTGAGCATCGGGAAATCGGGCAGAGTGCGGCAGATCGCGACGATCAGCAGCGGCAGCATCGTCAGCTTCGGCCGGTCGCCGCGATTGGCGTTGAGGTCGGCGCGCAGATCCTCAAGCGCGGTGACGTCGATTTCGTCGACATAGGTGAAATGCGGGATGTGGCGCTTCGACGCCGCCATATTCTCGGCGATGCGGCGGCGCATGCCGATCACGCGCACCTGTTCGTCGGCGCGCGCCGCGCCCGGCCGGCCATAGCCCTGCCCGGCATGATAGCCGAGATAAGCGTCGAGATCGGCATGGCGGATGCGCCCGTCCTGCGCCGGACGGACCATGGCGAGATCGATGCCGAGATCGGCCGCGCGCGCGCGCACCGCCGGCGAGGCGAGGATCGGCCCATGCGCGGCGGCCGGGACCGGCGCGGGAGCCGGGGCCGGTGCCGGTTCAGCAGCCGGAGCGGGTGCGGGGGCCGGAGCCGGAGCGGGTGCGGGGGCTGCAACAGGCGCTGGCGCAGGCGCAGGTGCGGGTGCAGGTGCAGGTGCAGGTGCCGGCGCAGCGGCGGGGGCCGCGTCTTCGGCGACATCGCCCTCGACCTCGATCACCGCGAGCGCCGAGCCGATGGCGATCACATCGCCTTCGGCCCCGGCAATCTCGCGGACGATGCCGGCGACCGGCGATTCCATCTCGACGGTCGCCTTGTCGGTCATCAGATCGGCAAGCTTGCCGTCCTCCTCGACCCGGTCGCCCACTTTCACGTGCCAGGCGACGATTTCGGCCTCGGCAATGCCTTCGCCGATATCGGGAAGGCGGAAGGTGTAGAGAGCCATGGCTGGTCAGTCCTTCATGATCTTCGTCAGCGCCTCGCGCAGGCGCACCGGGCCGGGGAAATAGGCCCATTCAAGGCTGTGGGGATAAGGCGTGTCATAGCCGGTGACGCGCTCGATCGGCGCTTCCAGATGATAGAAGCAGCGTTCCTGCACCAGCGCCGACAGCTCGGCCCCGAAGCCGGAGGTGCGCGTCGCCTCGTGCACGATCAGGCAGCGGCCAGTCTTTTTGACCGACGCCTCGATCGTGTCGATGTCGAGCGGCAGCAGCGTGCGCAGATCGACCAGCTCGGCATCCAGCCCCATTTCCTCGATCACGCCCTGGCAGACATGGACCATCGTGCCATAGGCAAGCACGGTCACCGCCTCGCCCGGCCGCACGATCTGCGCCTTGCCAAGGTCGATCCGGTAATAGCCCTCGGGCACCTCGCCCCCCGGATGCGCGGACCAATTGCGCGCCGGCCGGTCATAATGGCCGTCGAACGGGCCGTTATAGATGCGCTTGGGTTCAAAGAAGATCACCGGATCATTGTCTTCGATCGCCGCGATCAGCAGCCCCTTGGCGTCATAGGGGGTCGAGGGGATGACGGTCTTCAGCCCCGAGACATGGGTGAAGATGCCCTCGGGCGACTGGGAGTGGGTCTGGCCGCCGAAAATGCCGCCGCCAAAGGGCGACCGCACGGTGATCGGCGCGGTGAACTCGCCCGCCGAGCGATACCGCAGCCGCGCGGCTTCCGACACCAGCTGGTCGAGCGCCGGATAGATGTAATCGGCAAACTGGATTTCGGGCACCGGGCGCAGGCCGTGCGCGCCCATGCCGACAGCGACGCCGATGATGCCCAGTTCGGTGATCGGCGTGTCGAACACGCGCGTCTTGCCATATTTCTTCTGCAGCCCGGCGGTGGCGCGGAACACGCCGCCGAAATAGCCGACATCCTCGCCCATCACGACGATGTCGGGGTCGCGCTCCATCAGCACGTCGAGCGCCGAGTTGATCGCCTGGATCATGTTCATGCGGGCCATCAGCGCGTCTCCAGTCCGGCGGCGCGCGCCTCGGCCAGCATCTGCTGGCGCTGTTCTTCAAGGTGCCAGGGCATGGTTTCGAACACATTCTCGAACATGGTCGACATCGGATGGTGCAGGCCGTGGCCGAGAATGCCGTTCTGTTCGGCCTCCTTCTGCGCGGCCTTGACCAGATTGGCGAGTTCCAGATCCATCGCGGCATGGGCGTCCTCGTCCCACTGGCCCGACACGATCAGGTGCCGTTTCAGCCGGGCGATCGGATCGCCGAGCGGCCAGGCCGATGCCTCGTCCGCCGACCGGTAGGCCGAGGGATCGTCCGAGGTCGAATGGCCTTCGGCGCGATAGGTGAAGAACTCGATCAGCGTCGGTCCCTGATTGGTGCGCGCACGCTCCGCCGCCCATTCGGTCGCGGCATAGACGGCAAGCGCGTCATTGCCGTCGACCCGCAGGCTGGCAATGCCATAGCCGACGCCGCGCGCGGCAAAGGTCGTCGCCTCCGCCCCGGCAAAGCCCGAAAAGCTGGAAATCGCCCATTGATTGTTGACGACGTTCAGGATCACCGGCGCGCGGTAGACGGCGGCAAAGGTGCAGGCCGAATGGAAATCGCCCTCGGCGGTCGATCCTTCGCCGCACCAGGTGGCGGCGATGCGGGTGTCGCCCCTGATCGCGGACGCCATCGCCCAACCCACCGCCTGAGGCAGCTGGGTGGCGAGATTGCCGGAGATCGAGAAGAACGAGCCTTCCTTGGTCGAATACATGATCGGCAGCTGCTTGCCCTGCAGCCGGTCGCCCTTGTTCGAATAGATCTGGTTCATCATGTCGACGAGCGACCAGTCGCGCGCGATCAGCAGCCCCTGCTGGCGATAGCTGGGAAAGCACATGTCGTCGCGGTCGAGCGCAAAGGCCGCGGCCACGGCGATCGCCTCTTCGCCCGTGCACTTCATGTAGAAGCTGGTCTTGCCCTGGCGCTGGGCGCGATACATGCGCTCGTCGAACGCGCGGGTGAGCGCCATCGCGCGCAGCATCGCGCGCAGCCGGTCGGGGTCGAGCTTGGGGTCCCACGGCCCGACCGCCTGGCCATCATCGTCAAGCACGCGCACCAGCCCGTAAGCGAGGTCGTGGATCGCCGAGGGGTGGACATCGGTCGCAGGCCGCGCGGCGCTGCCGGCGGCGGGAATCTGAAGGTCGCTGAAATCGGCCTCGTCGCCGGGCCGGTATTTCGGCTCGGGAACGTGCAGCGATAGCGGCGGCAGGTTGGGGCGGTTGCTCATCCTCACTCCACTGGCTGGCCCGGACGGGCCGCGGCGCTCTTTGCCGCGCTTGTTATAAAATTTCAAAGGGCGATTCGAGTCTCCGCGCCGGAAATGGCACATTCCTGCAAAAGCGATTTCATATCATTGGCTTACCGGCCCGCCCGCGACCGGATTTCCCGGCCCGGAGGGCGTGCCCGCCCGGCAGGCCGGGCGCGAATCGCGCCGCGTGCGCGGACAGGGCACAGCCGCAGGCATCGGCTCACCCCTCACCCGCCGGCAAACGCCCATTCGGCCACACCCGGCACATCGGTGCGGAACGAAAAAATGCCGCCCGAGCCCGCTTCGCCCTCGACGCTGGCGCTGGTGACAAAGGCGGTGCGGCGATCCTCGCCGCCAAAGGCGATCATCGTCGGCCGGCTGACCGGCAGCGCGACTTCGGTGACGACCGCGCCGTCCGGATCGAGGCACGCCACCCGCCCGCCATCGAACAGCGCCGTCCAGTAGCGCCCGGCCTCGTCGAACGAGCCGCCGTCGGGCCGGCCATGGCCGTGCGGCCATTGCCGGATGATCCGCCGGCCGCTCAGCCGCCCGTCGGCGACATCATAGGCGCGCAGGGCGTGGCTGGGCGTGTCGGCATGGTGGAAGCGCGTGCCGTCGGCGGTGAAGGCGGCGCCGTTGCACGTCGTCATCCCGGCTTCGATGCAGGTCACGCTGCCATCGGGGTCGAGCCGGTAGAGCGCGGCGTCATGGCTGGTCTTGAGCGTGTCGACACTGCCCACCCAGAAGCGCCCGGCGGGATCGGTGCGGCCGTCATTGAAGCGATAGCCGGGCCGGTCGACCAGCACCGCCGGCCCGAACGGCCGCAGCGGCGCATCCCAGTGATCGATGACCGCAAAGCCGGTGCGCATCGCCAGCAGCAGTCCGCCCGAGCGGGTGAAGGCGAAACAGCCGACCGGATCGTCGAACCGGCGGCATGCATCCACCCCGGTCGCGGGATCGAAGCGGTGCAGCTCGGCCCGGGCGATATCGACCCAGTAGAGCCGCCTTTCGCCTTCATGCCAGCGCGGCCCCTCCCCCAGCGCGGCACGGGCATCGAGGATCAGGCGCGGCAGAATCGGGGGCGAGGCATCGGTCATGCCCGCCGGGATAGGCCGGAGGCACACGCACGCAAGCCCATGACACTTCCCCTTGACGGAAACGTCAACTCGCGGTCATGTGTGCGGCGAAGACAAAAGAGAGAGAGGATGACCATGCTCGAGACGCTTGGCCGCACCGTCTATACCCCCGACCATGAGGCGTTCCGCGAAACGGTGCGCAGCTTCCTGCACAAGGAAGCGGTGCCGCATATCCAGCGCTGGGACGATCAGGGCATTGTCGACAAGGACATCTGGCCCAAGGCGGGCGAGCTGGGCATGCTGTGCCCGACCGTGCCGACCGAATATGGCGGGCTGGGCCTTGATTTCGGCTATAACGCGATCATCGACGAAGAAGTGGCCTATGCCGGCACCCCGCTCGGCTTCAGCCTCCAGTCGGACATCGTCGTCAATTATCTCGTCTCCTATGGCTCTGAAGAGCAGAAGCGCCACTGGCTGCCCAAGCTTGTTTCGGGCGAGGTGGTGACCGCGATCGCGATGACCGAACCGGGCACCGGGTCCGACCTGCAGAGCATCCGCACGACCGCGAAGAAGGACGGCAATCACTACGTCATCAACGGGTCCAAGACCTATATCACCAACGGCCAGAACGCCGATCTGGTGCTCGTCTGCTGCAAGACCGACACCGAGGTGCAGCCGGCGTGGAAGGGCGTGTCGATCATTCTGGTCGAGGCGACCCGCGAAGGGTTCAAGCGCGGCCGCAACCTCGACAAGATCGGCCAGGACGCGGCCGACACCTCGGAGCTGTTCTTCGAGGATGTGCGCGTGCCGATGACCAACTGCCTGGGCGAGGAAGGCAAGGGCTTCATCTATCTGATGAGCGAGCTGCCGCAGGAGCGGCTGTCGATCGCGATTTCCAGCCACGCCTCGGCGCAGCGCGCGTTCGACGACACCGTCGCTTTCGTCAAGGACAGGAAGGCGTTCGGCAAGCCGGTGTTCGATTTCCAGAACACCCGCTTCACCCTGGCTGATCTGAAGTCGAAGCTGCAGGTCGGCTGGGCGCATCTCGACTGGGCGCTCGCCCGCCATCTGAAGCGCCAGCTGACCCCGGAAGAAGGGGCCGCCGCCAAGCTGTTCCACACCGAACTGCAATGGGAAGTGATGGACAAGTGCCTCCAGCTGCACGGCGGTGCGGGCTATATGAACGAATATCCGATCGCCCGTGCGTGGCGCGGCGCGCGCGTCAGCCGCATCTATGGCGGCACCAACGAAATCATGAAGGAACTGATCGGCCGCACGCTCTGATGCGTTGCCGGGACGGTTCCATCAGCGACTGTCCGGACAGGCCATAACGCCGGCAAACCGGCACGCGCCACTGGCGCACCGGCGGCGGTTCCCAACCGGGACCGCCGCCCACTGGCAGGGGGGCGGGGGCCCGCGCCCCCCCCC
>DBAW01000111.1:0-127 GCA_002291855.1 Sphingomonas sp. UBA1000 | reverse complement strand
ACCGCCGCCCACTGGCAGGGGGCCGGTGCCACGCGCACCGGCCCCTGTTTTTCAGGCCCCGATTTTCAGCCCCGCTATTTTCAGGCGGCTACCACGCTACGCGACGCCCCGGCGGCACGGCCGGCAG
>DBAW01000039.1:791-2530 GCA_002291855.1 Sphingomonas sp. UBA1000 | reverse complement strand
GCCCGCCCCCGCCGCGCCCCCCGCCAGCATCGCTCCCGGAGCAATGCGGCGCATCAGCGCGGCGCCGGCGAACCGGCCGATCAGCGCGCCGCCCCAGTAAAGCGGCACATGCTGCCCCGCCGCGCGCTCGCCAAGGCCGAGCACATCGGCCTGCATCAGATAGTTGACGATCACCGATCCGATCGCGACCTCTGCCCCCACATAGAGGAAGATCGCCATCGCCCCGAGGCCGAAGCGCGGCCGGGCGAGCAGATCAATCCCCGCCGGCAGCCGGCTCTTCTGTGCGGCGGACCCGGCATCGGCGATGGCCGCGCCGTCCGCGCCATTCCCCGCCAGCCGGTCGCGCCGCCGCCAGACGAGGAGCGCCACGACCAGGATCACCGCCGCCAGCGCCAGATAGGTGCGCACGATCATCTGCGTTTCAGCCGCGCGATAGGCGATCAGCGCATCCCCGGCGAGCCGCGCCGGATCGACCGTCGCCAGCGATCCCAGGATCAGCGATGCGCCGAGCAGCGGGAAGACAGTGGTGCCAAGCGCGTTGAACGCCTGCGCAAAGGTCAGCCGGCTGGGCGTCGAACGCGCCGGGCCGAGCAGCGAAATCAGCGGATTGGCGACCACCTGCACGGTGGTAATGCCGCTTGCGAGCACGAACAGCGCAGCGAGGAACAGCGCGAACCGGCCCGACAGCGATGCGGGGATGAACAACAGGCACCCCGCCATCATCGTCACCAGCCCAAGCGCTGCCGCGCGCAGATAGCCGATGCGCCGGACGAGCGCGGCAGCAGGCAGCGAGACGACGAAATAGGCGGCGAAAAACGCCGACTGGACGAGCATCGCCTCGGCATAGCTGAGCGTGAACAGCTCTTTGAGCTTGGGGATCAGCACGTCGTTGAGGCTGGTGATCCCGCCAAAGATGAAGAACAGCGCGAACACGAACAGCCTCAGGTCCGGCGCATCGACGCCGCGCGCGCCGGCCCCGGTGTCGGGCACCTCCATCCGTGCCGTCATCGCTGCGCCCGCCATTCCCCGTCCTTCCCGGCCGCCCCGGCCATCTGCGCCAGACATGCCTTCTGGTCGCCAAAATTGCGCGCCGCGCGGCGCAGAAAATCATCCACCGCATCCAGCCGCGCGGCAAGGCCGGGCGGCGGCGCGGTCCGCGCCGGCCCGGCAAAGGCGCCATAGCCGGCAAGCAGGCAATACCAGGACATCGGCGCATAGATGCCGCCAATGCCCAGCCGCTCGATCTCCGCGCCCAGATCGGCCCCTGCCGACCATGCCGCCAGCAGCGCATCGAGTTCGGCCGACAGGCCGGTCAGCGCCGCCGCCTCGCGCCAATAGGGCGTGTCGCGGCGGCCGTTCATCCGGTAATGGCAGACGATGTAATCGCGGATGCCGTCGATGCGCGCGGCGATGCGGCGGTTGAACGCGTCGCGGTGCCGCGCGGTGAAGCCGCCGGCCTCGAACGCGTGGATGAACCCTTCGACCGTCGCCTGCACGATGTGCAGCGCCGTCGCCTCCAGCGGTTCGACAAAGCCCTGCGCAAGGCCGATGGCAAGGCAGTTTGCTGTCCAGCTGTCGGCCAGCCGGCCGACCCGCATCGTCAGCTGGCGCGCGGGCGGCGCATCGGCCCCGTCCAGCCCGAGATAGGCGCGCAGCTCCGCCTCGGCGGCATCGGCGTCGAGATGGCGCGACGAATAGACATAGCCATGGCCGGTGCGGTGCTGGAGCGGGATCGCCCA
>DBAW01000039.1:0-373 GCA_002291855.1 Sphingomonas sp. UBA1000 | reverse complement strand
CGGTCGTTGAACAGCAGATCGGCAAAGGATCGGAACGGCACTTTGAGCGCATTGCCGGCGAGCAGCGCGCGAAAGCCGCTGGCGTCGATGAACAGATCGGCGGCAAGCGGCGCATCATCGGCCAGCACCAGCCGGGCGATCCGCCCGTCCTCCACCTCCGCGCCGCGGACGTTGCGCGCGACATGGCGCACGCCGAGCCTGTCGACCGCATGTTCGGCCAGCACCCGGCCGATCAGCGCGGAGTCGAAATGATAGCCATAGCCCGGCTGAAACGGAAAATTCTCGTGCGGATGCGGTGCCTTGCGCTCGGCGGCGAGCCGGGCCGACAGGAAGAACCGGTCCGGATGGGCCGGCACGTCAAGCCCCTGTTGAC
>DBAW01000115.1 GCA_002291855.1 Sphingomonas sp. UBA1000 | reverse complement strand
CTATGGGAGGCCGGGTGGGGGTACGGGCCGGTGCCGTTCTTCCCAGCTAACAACACCCGGTGCCGTTCTTCCCAATCACAAACTTCCGGTGCCGCTCATCCGGGCAGACACCCCCTACCCCGCAATCGCGCGCCAGCTGGCGGCGATTTCGGCGATCGCTCCGGCAGTCGCGCGCAGCTGGGCGGGGTCGTTGGCGACGCTCGCCTGCATGATTTCAGCCCGCGCGCCGCGATAGAAGCGCGACAGCGTCTGGGCGACCTCGCCGCCGCGGGTGAAATCCAGCCCGGCTTCGAGCGCGAACAGCAGCGCGAGCGCCTTGGTGATGCGCGCGCTCTTGGCGGCATAGTCGCGCGCCGCCATCGCCCGTTCGGCCAGCCGCAGGCACATCAGCGCCTCGTCATAGAGCAGCCGGACCAGCGCATGACGGTCCGCGCCGCCGACGCGGCTGGCGAGATCGACCTGGCGATAGGTTTCGATCGGGTCGCGCGCGAGGCGCGAGGCATAGCTCATCGCTCGGCCGTCCAGCTCTTGATCTGCTGATCAAGGAAGCTCTGCGTCGCGCGATAGGCGGACACGCGGGCATCCATGCCGGCAAACTGCCGCGTCAGCCGGGTGCGCAGCTGATCGGCCTCGCGCACCAGCTCGCCCTGTTCGGTGGCGAGCTGGCGGCTCAGCCGCTGGAACCCGGCCTCGCTCGCGGCGATGCCACCGCCGCGCCGGGTGAGATCGGCCGACATCTGGCGCAGCTCGCGGCCCAGCCCGACGGTCAGCATCCGCTCGACCGCCGCGCCATTGTCGGCCAGCACGCGCTGCAACCGCGCCTGATCCAGCACCAGCGTGCCGTCGCGGGTGGTGCCCACCCCCAGCTCGCCCAGCGTCAGCGGTTCGCCGGGGGCGGCGGCCGGATTGATCTGCCGGTTGGTCAGCCCGCCCAGCCGCGCCATGAACGCCCGCCCGCCGGCATCGCCCGACAGCACGCCCGCGACCGGATCGGTGTCCTCGCGCGCAATGCCGATCAGTTCGTTGTAGGTGGCGACGATATCGGCAACCGCCTGGGCAAGGCCGGCGGTCTGCGGCGCGGTCGTCACCGCGACCGGGCGGCCCGGTTCGGCGCGGACGAGATCGAGGCGTATGCCCGGCACCAGATCGGCGATGCTGTTGCCCGGCCGGCGCACCGTGACGCCGTCGACCGCGACCACGCTGTCCCCGGCCTTGCGCGTCACCGTCATCGCGGCAGCCCCCGGCGCAAAGGCAAAGGCCGCCAGCCCCGGCGCGGCCGGATCCTCGGCGACGGTGATCGTGAACCCCTGTTCGACGCCGGTCGGCCCCTTGATCGACAGGCGCGCGCCATCGGCATCGCTGATCACGCTGGCGGTCAGCCCGGCGCGGGCGGCGTTGATCGCGCCCGCCAGCCCCTGCAAACTGTCATTGCCCTCGCCGATGGTGATCGTCACCGGCGCGCTGCCGGGCCGGGGCGCAAGCCCGTTCGGCACGTCACCGGCCCAGTCGACCGTCCCCAGGCTGATCGTCAGCTGTCCCCGGCCGACCGGGGCCGACCGGCCGGGCAGCAGCGGCGACGTCACCACCTGCGCGGCGGCCAGCTGGCGCACCTCGATTTCGGCCGACAGGCCGGCGACATTGGCCCCCGGCAGACGACCGACGCCGAGCACGCCTGGATCGGCGCTTGCCGGCTGGGTGGACAGGCTGCCGCTGTCGACCAGGCTGCCGAGCGCGGTCGAAAAGCCCGACAGGCCGCTGCGCAGCCGGCTGAGCGCCGAGATCTGCGCGGACAGGCGTTCCTGCCGCGCGCCGATCTCGCGGGTGCGGTTGGCGAATTGGGCATCGACGAGCTGGCTGACCAGCGCCTTGGTGTCGATGCCGGCCCCTTGGCCGAGCGCCTGGGTGATGGAGGTCATGGGTCGCGATCCTTTGCCCTCAAGATCGGCCGCGCGGGGCAAAGCTTAAGCGGATAAGCCGGCTTTATTGACGCCGCTGGGGCGCGCCATGTTCGTCGAACAAGGCGCTGTCCGGCACCAGCACCGCTGGCTGGCCGCCGCCCGCGCGCAGATTGACCCCGAACACGAACGCCAGCACCGTTGCCACCGCGACATAGAGATCGTCGCGGATCTGCTGCCCCTCGCGGCTGGTGAAATAGACGGCGCGGGCAAGGCTTGGATATTCGAGCACCGGCTTGTCCAGCTCGCGCGCCAGTTCGCGGATGGCGAGCGCCTTTGCGCCCCGGCCCTTGGCGACGACCACCGGCACCTCGTCCTGCCCGCGTTCATAGCGCAGCGCGACCGAGAAATGGGTCGGGTTGGTCAGCACCACATGCGCGCCCGCCACCGCGCCGCGCATCCCGCCTTTCAGGATCTCGCGCTGGCGCTGGCGCTGGGCGGCCTTCAGCTCGGGCGCGCCTTCGCTTTCCTTATGCTCGTCCTTTACCTCCTGCCGGGTCATGCGCAGCCGGCTGCGCAGCCGGATCGCCTGCACCGGCACGTCGATGGCGGCGATCACCGCCAGCCCGCCCGCCATCGCCAGCAACAAGGTGACGAAGCTGCCGCCAAGCGCCGCCACCGCCGGGCCGAGCGCCGCCGCCGGCAGGCCGAGCGCCAGCCCCTTCATGCCCAGCAGCATCCACGCGCCGATCCCACCCAACAGCGCGACCTTGAGCAGCCCCTTGCCCAGTTCGATCAGCCCCTGGGTGCCGAACATCCGTTTCAGCCCGCCGGCGGGATTGATGCGCGACGCCTTGAACCCCATCAGCGCCGGGTTGAAGCGCGCACCGCCCAGCCCGGCCTGCGCCGCGATGCCGGTGATCATGGTCAGCGCAAACAGCCCGGCAAGCGATGGTGCCAGAACCAGCAGCGCCGCGCGCAGCGGCCGCCAGGGCGCGAAATCGGCAATGTCGCCCCGGCCAAAGGCGAGCGAGTCGCGCAGCACCGCCTTCAGCGCCTCGACCAGCGCCGGCCCCGCCAGCGCCAGCCAGGCGACCCCGCCCAGCACCACCGCCGCCGTCGCCAGCTCGCGGCTGCGCAGCACCTCGCCCTTGTCGGCGGCGTCGCGCTGTCTTTTCGGGGTTGGCGCTTCGGTCTTTTCGCCCGCCGTCTCCGCGCTCATCGGCCGAGCACCAATGAACTGGCCGCCGCCAGCCCCTCGCGCACGATCTGGCCCATCTGCTCGCCCATCGCGGGAAAGGCGATGGCGAGCGCGACCAGCCCGGTGGCGAGGCTGGCGGGCAGCCCGACCGCGAACAGGTTGAGCGCCGGGGCCGAGCGCGACAACATCCCGACGATGATGTTGAGGCTGAGCAGCGTGAAACCGACCGGCAGCGCCAGCAGCAGCCCGGCGGCAAAGGCATGGCCGCCGAACAGCGCGATGTCGCGCAGCTGCGCGGGCTTCAGCCACGCATCGCCGGGCGGCAGCACGCCATAGCTGCGCACCACCAGATCGACGAGCAGCAAATGCCCGTCGAGCGCGAGGAACAGCAGCGTCATCACGATGGTCAGGAACTGGCCGAGCGCGGGGCTGGATGTGCCGGCCTGCGGATCGATGGAGGTCGCAAAGCTCAGCCCCATGACGCCGCCCAGCGCTTCGCTCGCCACCAGCGGCCCGGCAAAGGCGATCTGCAGCAC
>DBAW01000125.1 GCA_002291855.1 Sphingomonas sp. UBA1000 | reverse complement strand
TCACCATCCGTCAGGTCATCTGACCGCCAAGTCATCTGCCCCCCAAATCATCTGAGGGGCGGCTGCGGCGGCGAAACGGCGCTTTTCTGGACACGGATCCCATTTGATGCAGACGTCCGCGAAAATCGGCTGTTTCGCCGTCGCCCCCGGCGAGGTGCATCTGCTGGCTGGCACCATGGGGGGCGAAATCCTGTCGGTCGCGATCGACGATTTCGCCATTCTGGACCGGTTGCGCCCGCATCTGGGCGCGATCGAGGCGGTTGCCGCCCATCCCCGGCTGCCCTTCTGGGCGGCGATGGGGATGGACCGGCAGGTCAGCCTGATCGAACGCGGTGCGGACGGGCGGCTGCGCCTTGTCGACCGTTTCTCGTTCCGCGACACGCCGTGCCGCAACGATCCGGTGCCGGTGCCGCCCACCCAGTCGCTCAGCCAGGCGCTTACCTTTCACCCCTATGAGCCGCGGCTTGCCGTGCGGTCGGGGGCGTCGGGCGTGCTCGAAATGGAGTTCGGCAGCGGCCGGCTGGGGGTGCGCCACTGCACGCGCTTTCACGGCGACATCGATCTTGTCACGCTGCGCTATGTCGAGGACGGGGCGGCGCTGCTGAGCGCGGCGGGCGGCCATGCGGTGCTCTCGCGCGACGGGGTCGAGCTTCGCTCCTGGACGCTTGGCGATTTCAACCTGCACTGGTTCGAACCGCTGGGCGACGAGGAATATCTGGTCGCGTGCGACGAGCTTTATGTGATCCGCCTCGATCTCAAAGGGCGGCGGCCGCCGCTGCGCGGCCACCGGCTGACGCGCGACGATCTGGAACATGTGACGTTCAACCCGGTGTCGCGCCGCGCCTTTGCCGCCGGGTTTGACGGGCAGGTCTATGAAATCGATCCGGCGACCGGCGACTGGCGCGGCCATGCCTGGCGCGCGCCCTACAAGATGCGCTGGATCAGGACGCTCGAACGCGCGCCCGACACGCTGATCGCGCACTGCTTCAACGGCGGGCTCTACAAGGTCGATCTGGCGACCGGCACGACGGCGGCGGTGCTGAAGAACACCCCGGACACCGTCTGGTCGAGCGTGCGCGACGGCGATTCGCTGTGGTTTGCCGGCGAAGGGGCGGGCGTGCGGCGGATGACGCTTGGCCCGGCCGATCCGGTGACCGGCGCGGTCGCCATCACCCCCGACCGGCTCTGGACCAAGCCCACCCCCCATCAGACGAGCTTTGCCAAGCGGATCGACCGCGCCACCGGGCCGGCCGGGCAGGCGGAGCTGCTGCTGGCCCAGAAAAACGGCGTGCTGCTCGCTCTGTCAGACCGGGGCGCGCGCACGGTTATCGCGCTCGATGAAGAGCTGCGCGATCTGGCGGTGATGCCGGGTGGCAGCCAGGCGCTGGTCTGCACCGAGGCGGGGCGCGTCTACCGGATCGACACCCATCAGGGCACGATCGAGGCCGCCTATGCCAATCAGCTGCGCGAGCCGATCTGGTCGCTCGCTTATCATCCCGGCCTTGGCCTTGTCGCCTTTGCCGAGCGGCGCGGCGAGCTGGTGATTGCCGAGGCCGATACGCTCAGCCCGGTGATGCGCTGGGGCCGGACATCGCGGCCGAAACGGATGAAATGGTGCGGCGACCGCCTGATCCATGTCCAGACCGGCGAGCTGTTGCGCTTCGATCCGCGTTCGGGCCGGTCCGAACCCTATGTCGCCGAATGCGGCAACACGATCGAGGATTTCATCTGGGACGCCGCCCAGCGCTATCTGGTGCTGGTCAACTATCGCACCGAGCTGGTGCTGTGCGATTTCGCCACCGGGGCCAAGCTGTCGGTCGTTCCCGATCAGGCCGATTTCTCCAAGGGGCTGGCCTGGCTCGACCGGCCCGGCGATCCCGCCGCCTATCCGCTCGAGTTCATCACCTATGGCCGCAGCGGCACCGCCCACCGGTTCCGCATCCACAATGAACGGCTGCTGGCGCTCGGCCCGGTCGCGCCCGCTTTGCTGAGGGACATGCCATGATCCGCATCGCCATCATCGCCGGCAGCCAGCGGCCCAATGCCCAGTCGGGCAAGGTCGCGGCGTTCATCGCCCGCACGGCGGCGGCGCGCGACATGGCGGTGGACACGATCAGCCTTGAGAGGCAGCCGCTGCCGCTCTGGACCGACGATCCCCTCGCCCTGCCCGCGCAGGACGCCGCCTGGGCGCCGCTGCGCGCGACGATCCTTGCCGCCGATGCGCTGGTGCTGGTGACGCCCGAATGGAACGGCATGGTGCCGCCCGCGCTCAAGAACTTCTTCCTCTATTGCACCGGCCATGAACTGGCCGACCGGCCGGCGATGATCGTCGCCCTGTCGTCGGGCAATGGCGGGTCGGCCCCGGCGGCCGAATTGCGGATGAGCAGCACGCGCGACACCCAGATCTGCTACACCCCCGAACAGGTGATCGTCCGCCGCGTCACCGATATGCTCAACGGCCCGGAACCGGCGTCGGAAGACGATGCCTATATCCGCTTCCGCATCGATTACGGTCTGGCGGTGCTGGCCGAATATGCGCTGGCGCTGCGCGCGGTCAGGGCAAGCGGGGTCAGGCGGTTCGACATCGTGCCCTACGGCATGTGAGCCGGACGATCATATCCGGGGCGGGATGCGGTAGGTGCGCCCGCCATAGCAGCTGGCGACGAACACCCCGGCCAGCGGATCGGCAGCGAGCGACGACACGCCGAAGCGGCTGATCTGGCGGATCACCGGCCAGCGCCCGCGCGCCCAGTCATAGATGGCAAGGCGGCCGTCATAGGCCCCGGTCGCGATCATCGACGTGCCGGGCAGGACGGCCAGGCATTTGATCGAATGATCGTGCGGCGTCGCCACGATGTCGGCCACGCCGTCGCGCCACAGCCTGAGGGTCAGGTCGCGGCCGACACTGGCGAACCGCCCGTCGGGCAGCGCGGCGGCGGCGTTGGCGATCTTGTCATGCGCGCGCACGATCCGCGCCAGCGGAGCGAGATCGGCGGTGGCGTGGAGCGCCGCCGCCCCGGTCGCGCAGACGCTGAACAGCTGCCCGCCGCCCGCCGCCAGCCCCTTGACCGCATTGTCGTGCAACTGGACCGCGCCGAGGAACGCCGGGCCATCGGGTCCGGGGGCAAAGACCAGCCCCTCGCCCATATAGCTGCCGATCACCAGCCGCGCCCCGGCCCCGTCCCCCCAGCTTGCCGCGCAGTTGAGCGGGGCATGGTGGCGGTGGAGGATCCGGCCGGTCAGCGCGTCGAACACCAGCCCCAGCTGGCCACCGGTCACCAGCATCCCCTCCCACGGATGCAGGAAGTTGCACAGGCTGCCGAGCGGGCGGACGGGCACGCCATCGCGCCGGACGATGCCGGCGTCGCCGATGGCGAACACCGCCTCGTCGAGCACACAGCAGGCGTTGAGACCCGGCGTGTCGCCGATATGATCGGTGCGCCAGTGCCGCGCCGCCGCATCATATTCGGCATAGGCGCTGCCGAACGATCCGAACACCAGCCGGTCCGGCCCGGCAAAGCACGCCGCGCGCAGCCAGACGATCGGCGGTGCCTCGGTCGTCTGTTCGGGATAGAGCCGGCCGTCGCCGCCGATCGTCCACAGCCTGACCGTGCGGTCATAGCCGGCGCTCATCAGCCGCCGCCCGGTCGGGTCGAGCGCGAGCCGCTTGATCCCCGCCGCATGGGCGGGCACCCGCTCCGCACCGCCGCGGCCGAGCACCAGAATCTCGCCCGCATCATTGCCGGCAAAGATGCGGCCATCGGGCGCGATGGCGATGGTGTCGGTCTCGACCCCCGGCCGGTGGCAGGCGATTTCCGCCCCGTCATCGGCCCGCCAGCGGCGGATCGTGCCATCGTCGCTCGACGAGGCAAGTTCGGCACCGCCCGCCAGCCATTCGACCGACAGCACATCGGCATCATGGCCCTGAAGCGTCCTGAGGAGCGCGCCGCTGCGGTCGAACAGCCGGATCATGCGGTCGCGCGACGCCGTGGCGACGAACCGGCCGCACCGGCTCCAGCTCGCCATTTCGACATCGTCGCGGTGGCCGGCGAGCACGGCGACCGGGGCCAGATCGTCCGCCGTCCAGATGCGCGCCAGATAGTCGCTGCTCGCGCTCACGATCAGCCGCCGGTCGGGGCTGAAGCGGCACTGGTTGACCAGATGGTCATGCCGCGCGACGTGCAGCGGCGTCCGCTGATCGGCATCCCACAGGATCAGCCGGCTGTCATAGCCGGCGGTGGCGACATGCGCGCCGCCGTCCCAGTCGATGCCGCTGATCGGCGAACGGTGCGCGATGATGGCGGTCGCGCTGACCGGGCGGTCGAGATCGATCATCGGCACACCAGCCTGAACCCGCGATGCCGGAAGGGCGGGGCCGGGTGCGGCCCGTGCCGCCGCGCCCCGCGCGCCAGATCGCCGCCCAGCGCGAAACAGCCGCCGCGCAGCACCCGGTAGGTCCCGCCGGACAGGGCGGTCAGATCATCGTCGATCCACCGACCGCCCGGATAGGGGGCGTAGCAATCGGCCACCCATTCCTCGACATTGCCCGCCATGTCCCACACGCCGAACGGCGATGCGCCGCCCGGATAGGCGGTGACCGGAGTGGTGGTGCCGATCCCCGCCTCGCGCGTGTTGCAGCGCGTGGCATCGAAAATGTCGCCATAGGGATAGATCAGCGCATCCGGCCCGCGCGCCGCCCATTCCCATTCCGCCTCGCCGGGCAGGGCAAGGCACCGGCCGGTGATCGCGGATGCCCAGACCGCATAATCATCGGCATCCGCGGCATCGACGCCCCAGACCGGATGGTCGCCGGGCGCGCCGATGCGGATCGATTCGGGGGCCGGCCGCCCGGTCGCGGCCAGAAAGGGCCGATACTGATCGTTGGTGACCGGGAAGCGGCTGATCGCAAACGGCGCGATCCGCACGCTGTGGCGCGGATATTCCTTGGCGATCCAGTCCCCGAATGCGGCGCGGTAGCGCGGATCGACCAGCCGGTCGCCCCAGTCGGCACGGCAGGCGGCCATCTCGGCCATGGTCGATCCGATCGGCGCATCGCCGCCGGGGATCGCCACCATGTCGAACAGGCCGTCCGGCACCCGACCGGGCACGGCGCGGCGGCGGGCCGCTGGCATCACGGATATGGGCGATGCGGTCATCCTTTCCCCCTTCAGCCGCCCGGCCGGCGACGCGGGGAACGCAGGCGGGCCGGCCGGACAAGCCGCACCAGACTGGGCAAGGCGCGGCCGCGCGGCCAGCCGATCCCGGTCCGCTTTGGACGAGGACGGCCGGCATCTGCGGCCAAAGCGGACCGAAATGCGCATCCGGCGGCGGGATCGGCGCGCGGATGAAACTGTGTCAGGGAAGGATTATGGTGCCCAGGGACGGGATCGAACCGCCGACACTGCGATTTTCAGTCGCATGCTCTACCAACTGAGCTACCTGGGCGCACAGCGTCTGACGCTGTGGAGGCGGCGCTATAGCGGCGGCTCATCGCCTCTGTCCAGAGGATTTTCAGCCGCCGGGCCGGGCAGGCGATAGCCTTCGCCCAGCCAGTTCAGCAGGTCGCGGTCGCGGCAGCCGCGCGAGCAGAACGGGGCATGGTCCGGCGCGGCGGGACGGGCGCAAAGCGGGCAGCGGTCAGCGGTCGGGTTCGGCATGTCCGCCCCAGATGGTCTGTGCGGGATCGGCGCGCAAGCCGATGCGCGCGCCGAGCCGGCGGCCGAGCGCGTCGGTCCAGCCGGGGGCAGCGGCGATCCGGGCGATGACCGGCGGCGCGGCGACGAGCATCAGCGGCCCCGGCGGCGGCTGGCTGCGTTCGACGCGGCGCAGCAGCGTGAGCGCCGCCGTCAGCACCGGATCGGCCTGCACCAGCTCGCACAGCGACGGGCGCAGCCGGCGGCGGACGATCTGCAGAAAGCCAAAGCCGTTGACCGCCGTGCGTTCGAACGGCGCCGGCAGCGCGGCATCGAGCGCCTGTGCCGCGGCCTGGCGCGCCGCCTTGTCGGGCATGGTCGGCAGATCGACGCCGATCGACCCGCCAATGTCGAACCGCCGGATCGCCGCCCCCGCCGCCGCCGCCCCGCGCCGGGCGAGTTCGGCGGGGGGCAGATCGCCGTCAATGTCGATCAGCGTCATCGCCGGGGTGACCGAAATGCGCAGCAGCCCGCCGGCAAAGGGCACCAGCCCGGTCGCCGCCTGTTCGACCAGTTCGGACCAGCCCGCCTGTTCGAGCAGATCGGGATCATGGCCCGCCAAAATGCGCGCCGCGCCGATGGCAACGTCAAGCGACGGGCCGGGTGCCGGATCGGCGGCGGACGCAATCGCCAGCGGCAGCTTGGGATTGCCGCGCTCGGGAATGGCTTCGCGGACGATTTCGATGACCAGCGCCGCGCCCTCGCTCAGCCCCGGCGGGACCGACCGGAGAATCGCCTCGCCTCCATTCCCGGCTTCCCCGGTCATCCGCACCAGCGCGCGGGTGCCGCGCCGCTCGATCAGCCGGGCGGGCGCGACGGTGCCCAGCCTCAGCCCCGGCCGCTCGATCCGCGCCTCGATAATGCCGCCGCCCGCGATCAGCGCGGCGCGCGCCTCGCCGATGCCGGGTTCAAAGACCCATTCACCCATCAAGCCGCCCGGCCGCGACCAGCAGCGCGCGGGTGTCGAACAGCGGCAGGCCGACAACGCCGGAATGGCTGCCGGCAAGATGGCGGACAAACGCCTCGGCCGCGCCCTGCACGGCATAGCCGCCGGCCTTGCCCTGCCATTCGCCGCCGGCAAGATAGGCGGCGATCTCGCTGCCGGTCAGCCGCTTGAAGCTGAGGATGCTGGTCGACAGCCGGTGCCGCGCGGTGCCCGATGCGTCGATCAGCGTCACCGCGCTCAGCACGCGGTGGCGGCGGCCGGACAGCAGCTCCAGGCAGCGGCGCGCCTCGGCCGCGTCCTCGGGTTTGGGCAGGATGCGCCGGCCGACCGCGACGACCGTGTCGGCGCCGAGCACGAGTGCGCCGGGATGACGGGCGGCAACCGCCGCCGCCTTGGCCGCCGCCAGCCGCGCCGCATAGCGCGCCGGCAGCTCACCGGGCAGCGGCGTTTCGTCGAGATCGGCGGGGTCGACCGCATCGGGGACGACCCCGATGCGCGCCAGCAGGTCAAGGCGGCGCGGGCTGGCCGAGGCAAGGATCAGCGGCGCGCGCGCGACGGGCGCGGCGCTCACTTGAACCGGTAGGTGATCCGGCCCTTGGTCAGATCATAAGGCGTCAGTTCGACGAGCACCTCGTCGCCGACCAGCACGCGGATGCGGTTCTTGCGCATCTTGCCGGCGGTGTGGCCGAGAATCTCATGATCGTTTTCAAGGCGCACGCGGAACATCGCATTGGGCAGCAGTTCGACGACCTGCCCGCGCATCTCGAGAAGTTCTTCCTTAGCCAATGAGCAGCTTTCCTAGGGATTGAGGGTGTTGGAAAATCGCGCCGCCATAGCGGAGCAGGGCCGAAAAGGCAAAGGCCGCGGGCCGGGCCGGTTGACGCCGCGCACCGCGCGGGGATGATGCGCCCCGAAAACAGTCAGGGGAGGACGGGATGCGCGAATATGGCCGGCTGGCATTGGCGATTGCCGGCCTTGCGGTGCTGGCCCCGCCGGCCACCGCGCAGAGCTTTGCCGTGCCGCCGGTGCAGATGGCCGAGCCGGGCGATGCCGGCCGGCGAATCGGCGAGGACGGGCTGATCGGCAACTGGTTCCCGCCCGCGGGGCCTGCTGCTGCGGCGGGCACCCGGCGGCCGGCGATCCTGCTGCTCGGCGGATCGGAAGGCGCGCTGTCGGCCTCGGGCGTGCGCATGGCGCGGGCGCTGAGCGCGATGGGCTATGGCGTGTTGCAGCTGTCCTATTTCCGCGCGCCCGGCCAGTCGGCGTCGCTGGAGCTGGTGCCGCTCGAACTGTTCGACCGCGCGCTCGGCTGGATCGGCCGCCAGCCGGGCATCGACCGCCGCCGGCTGGGCGTGATCGGCATTTCCAAGGGCGGCGAGGCGGCGCTGCTGATCGCCAGCCGCAAC
This sequence comes from Sphingomonas sp. UBA1000, assembly GCA_002291855.1. Classification (GTDB taxonomy): domain Bacteria; phylum Pseudomonadota; class Alphaproteobacteria; order Sphingomonadales; family Sphingomonadaceae; genus Sphingomonas_B. The sequence continues at coordinate 4,707 of DBAW01000125.1, read as the reverse complement.
AAAGGGCTGCGCGCGGTGATTGCGGGGGTGCCGTCGCACGTCGCCTGGCCGGGCGTGGTGTGGGACGGGGCCTGGGGCGCGACGCCCAGGCCGTCATGGTCGACGGGCGGACAGCCGCTGCCGGTCGTTCCCTATGGCGCATTCGACGCGGCGGGCGGCATCCGTTCGGTCTATGACAATGGGCTGAAGGCGCTGGCCGCGCATCCGGGCGCGGTGATCCCGCTGGAGCGGGCGCGCGCGCGCATCCTGCTGGTCTGCGGGGAGGCGGACAGCCTGTGGCCCGGCTGCCCGATGGCGCGCGCCGCCGCGGCACGCGCGGGACCGCGGGCCGAGGTCCGCGCCTATGCCGATGCCGGGCATCTGGCGTTCGGCGTGCCGGTCGACCCCAAATCGCCGGGTTTTGGCCAGCTGGCGAGCCTTGGTGGCACGGCCGAGGGCAATGCCGCCGCCCGCACCGACAGCTGGGCGCGCGCCGAGGCATTTCTGGCCGAGGCGTTCAAATGAGCGGCGCACCGACCATGGCTGCGGATCAGGATGCGGAGGCGACAGGCCAGCCGACCGGGTTCGGCGCGCTCATCGCCGCGCTGGCTCCGCTTGCCGGGGCGGATGGCAGCCCCGCCGGCCTGACCACCGAGCTGCCCGAACACTGGACGCAGGGGCGCACCGCCTATGGCGGGCTGTCGGCGGCGCTGTGCGTCGAGGCGGCGCGGCGCATGGGCGCGGACCTGCCGCCGCTGCGCTCGGGCCAGTTCGCCTTTGCCGGGCCCGCCGCCGGGCGGCTCGACATCCGGCCGGAGCTGGTGCGGCGCGGCCGCTCGGCGGCGACGGTGGCGGTCGCGCTCGACGGCGAACAGGGGCCGGCGGTGCGCGCACTGCTTACCTATGGTGCGGCGCGCGACAGCCGGGTCGGCCATGACAGCCTGACCGCGCCCGATGTCGCCGGTCCCGACGGCTGCCCGGCCTTTTTCGCATCGGGCGACGGCCCGCGCTTTGCCGCCAATATGGAGATGCGGCTTGCCGCCGGCAGCCGGCCGCTGGCGGGCGGAGACCCCGCTTTCTGGCTGTGGGTCCGCCACCGCGCGCCGACCGGGGCCGATCCGGTGACCGCGCTGGTCGCACTCGCCGATTCGCCGCCGCCTGCCGCCATGGTCGGCTTTCCCGCCCCCGCGCCGATCAGCACCATGACCTGGACGCTCGACCTGATCGGCGATCCGGGCGGCGATCCGGGGGCGTGGATGCTGCTGCGCTCGGCCAGCGAACAGGCCGGCCATGGCTATTCGGCGCAGGCGATGACGCTGTGGGACGAACACCGCCGCCCGCTTGCCGTCGCCCGGCAGATGGTCGCGCTGTTCACCTGAGGAGGTCGCGGCACCGGCCCGCGCCCCCACCCGGCCACCCAACGGCAGTAACATATGGGAGGCCGGGTGGGGGTGCGGGCCGGTGCCGCCCTATTGCGCGAACAGCCGGTCGAGATAGGCGGCGATGCGGATCCCGGCCTGTTGCAGCCGCCGGTCGACGACCGGCTGCTGGGCAAAGGCATAGGCGAATGACAGATCGGGCCGGGCGGGATAGAGCCCGTCGCGCAGTGCCGCGCTTTCCGCGATCCACACCGCCGGGTCGGCCGACCACCACAGGACGATATCGGCCGGGGCGATGCGGCGGTCGAGCCAGCCGGCATATTCGGAAAAGCTCAGGCCGTTGCGGGCGATCAGGCCGCTGTCCCACAGCGCATGCAGGTTGGTCGGCTCACCGAAAAAGCTGATCGCGACATCATTGCCGCCCTTGTCGCGGCCATTGCCGGCATGAAAGGGCTGGTGAAGATCGCCGACGATATGGACGATGAAGCGCAGCGCCAGCTGCCGCTCCGCGCGGCTGGCGGCGGGGTTGCGCAGCGTTGCCGCAAAACGCGCCAGCGCGGTCACCGCATCGCCTTCGGGCGGGGTGGTTTCGGGGCCATGCGCCTTGCCCGGCGGCACCGTCACATAATGCCAGGGATTGGCGGTTTTCTGCCAGAACTCCGCCGGGTCGGAACGCATTTCATCGGGCCAGGTCGCGGCTTCGGCCAGGCTTTCATCGCCCAGGATCAGGCGGATCTGCGCCCGCGCCAGCCCGCCCAGATGGCGCTCGGCAATCGCGCCGGTGACGCGGTGGCCGGTCTGTCCCCAGCCAAGCGCCGGCTGCGCGGTGCCAAAAGCGAGCGGCAGCGCGAACAGGATCGCCAGCCGGCGGAACCGGCGGGCGGAAAAACGAGACGAAAGCGGATCGGTCATCGGGCGCAGATGCCGCGCCGGTGTGACATTTTTGGGGCATGAAAAACCCGCCCGGTCCGGCCGCACGGGGCGGCGGGACCGGGCGGGCAAAGGTTCAGCCCGTCAGGCTGCGCGCAGGATCAATGCACCCCGCCCGCCAGCGCCGCCAGCAGCAGCAGCGCGACGATGTTGGTGATCTTGATCATCGGATTGACCGCCGGGCCAGCGGTGTCCTTGTAGGGATCGCCGACCGTGTCGCCGGTCACGGCCGCCTTGTGCGCTTCCGATCCCTTGCCGCCATGATGGCCGTCCTCGATATATTTCTTGGCATTGTCCCACGCGCCCCCGCCCGAGGTCATCGAGATGGCAACGAACAGGCCCGACACGATCACACCCAGCAGCAGCGCGCCCAATGCGGCAAAGCCATTGGCCTGCCCCGCCACCTGGGTGATGATGAAATAGACAGCGATCGGTGCCAGCACCGGCAACAGGCTGGGCACGATCATTTCCTTGATCGCCGCCTTGGTGACCAGATCGACGGTACGCGCATAATCGGGCTTGGACGTGCCCGCCATGATCCCCTTATTGTCGCGGAACTGGGCGCGGACCTCCTCGACCACCGCCCCGGCGGCGCGGCCGACAGCGGTCATCCCCATCGCCCCGAACAGATAGGGCAGCAGCGCGCCGAGCAGCAGCCCGACGATCACATAGGGATTGCTGAGCGAGAAATCGACGATCAGCCCGGGGAAGAAAGCGCGCAGATCGGTGGTATAGGCCCCGAACAGCACCAGAGCCGCCAGCCCGGCCGAGCCGATGGCATAGCCCTTGGTCACCGCCTTGGTGGTGTTGCCGACCGCGTCGAGCGCATCGGTGCGGTTGCGCACCTCGCCCTCCAGCCCGGCCATTTCGGCGATGCCGCCGGCATTGTCGGTCACCGGGCCATAAGCGTCGAGGGCGACGACCATGCCAGCGAGTGCCAGCATCGCGGTCGCGGCAAAGGCGATGCCGATGATGCCGGCGATCTGATAGGTGGCAACCACCGCGACGACGATGACGAGCGTCGGCAGCGCGGTCGATTCAAGGCTGATCGCCAGCCCCTGGATCACATTGGTGCCATGGCCGGTTTCCGATGCCTTGGCGATCGACTTGACCGGGCGATAGCCGGTGCCGGTGTAATATTCGGTGATCCACACGATCAGCCCGGTGACGCCCAGCCCGATCAGCATGCACCAGAACAGCTGCCAGCCGGTGAAGCTCGGGCCGGCGGCATCGGCCCCGGCGATGAACGGCTCATCCCCGGCAAAGCCCGCGCCGCCGATGACGGTGTTCATGTCGCCAAGCGTCAGCTGGGTCGCGCCGTAGAGCAGCGGGATCGACAGCAGGGCCGTGCCCCAGAACCCCTTGTAGAGCGCGCCCATGATAGACTGGCTGCCGCCCAGCCGGACCAGATAGGTGCCGATGATCGAGGCGATGATGCACACCCCGCCGGCGACCAGCGGCAGCGCCATCAGCTTCATCACGTCAGGCGCTTCGGCCCGCACCAGCAGCGCGACCGACACCATCGTCACGCCCAGCGTCACGACATAGGTTTCGAACAGATCGGCCGCCATGCCCGCACAGTCGCCGACATTGTCGCCGACATTGTCGGCGATCACCGCCGGGTTGCGGGGATCATCCTCGGGAATGCCCGCCTCGACCTTGCCGACCAGATCGGCACCGACATCGGCCGCCTTGGTGAAAATGCCGCCGCCCAGACGCGCGAAGATCGAGATCAGCGAAGCGCCGAACGACAGCGCGACGAGCGCGTCGATGACCTGCCGGTCGCCGGGGGCCAGCCGCTGAATGTCGGTCAGCACATAGAAAAAGCCGGCAATCGCCAGCAGCCCCAGCCCGGCAACGAGCATGCCGGTGACCGCGCCCGAGCGGAAGGCGACGGTCAGCCCCGCCTGCAGGCTGGTCCGCGCCGCTTCGGCCGTGCGCACATTGGCGCGCACCGAAATGTTCATGCCGATATAGCCGGCGACCCCCGACAGCAGCGCCCCGACGACGAAACCGACCGCCGAGATCGTGCCCAGAAACAGCGCCACCAGCACCGCCACCGCCACGCCGACCACCGCGATGGTCCGGTATTGCCGCCCCAGATAGGCCTTGGCCCCTTCCTGAATCGCGGCCGCAATCTCCTGCATCCGGGCATTGCCCGCCGGCTGCGCCAGAATCTGGCGACTGGTGATCAGGCCATACAAGACTGCGAGGACGCCGCAGCCAATCGCGATCAAAATCACGTTCATGCCATCCCTTCCCTGTTGGCGGCTCTTTGGCGGCCGCTTGTTCTGGGCAAAGGTATGAAAGGCGGCGGGGCAGGCGGCAAGCCGCGAATGGCGGGTTGTTTGTGGTGCGGCGCTGGGCGCAGGGGCGGCGTGGTCTGTGCTGCGCCTATCGGCGCAGGGGCGGCACCGGC
>DBAW01000057.1:501-2875 GCA_002291855.1 Sphingomonas sp. UBA1000 | reverse complement strand
TCGACGAGATCGACAAGGTCGCGAGCCGCTCCGACGTCCAGGGCGCCGACGTGTCGCGCCAGGGCGTGCAGCGCGACCTGCTGCCGCTGGTCGAGGGCACCGCGGTGAGCACGCGCCACGGCGTCGTGCGCACCGACCACGTGCTGTTCATCGCCTCCGGCGCGTTCCACCTCGCGCGCCCCTCGGACCTGATCCCCGAGCTGCAGGGCCGGCTGCCGATCCGCGTCGAGCTGAAAGGCCTGAGCGAGGCCGATTTCGTCGCCATCCTGTCCGACACCAAGGCGTCGCTGCCCGCCCAGTATAAGGCGCTGCTGGCGACCGAAGGGGTGGCGATCGACTTTACCGCCGACGGCATCGCCGCGATCGCGCGCATCGCCGCCGAGGTGAATGGCCAGGTCGAGAATATCGGCGCGCGGCGGCTGCAGACGGTGATGGAAAGGCTGCTCGAAACCCTGAGCTTCGAGGCCGAGGATCGCGGCGGCGAGACGGTGCTGATCGACGCCGCCTATGTCGAGGCGCAGCTGGCCGGCATCGCCCGCAACACCGATCTGTCGCGCTACATCCTGTGATACATTGAGCAGGCGCGGGGGCGGCGGCTGGACAGCGCCGCCCCGCCATCCTATATGACAGTCTTCTGCCCGCCCTTTCGGGACATGGCACGCCTGAGCGCAGCGTGCCGGACGAATGGAAAGAGCGGGCTGCCTGACGCTTGAAGCTGCCACCCCGATTGCGGGGTGCGCGGCTTTTCGTGTCGGCTGCGCGTTCGCATTCTAACGGCGAGGCAAGCACTTACCCATGGCAAGCAAGGCAGTTCCGGCTTCGGCTGGCGGCGCGACCAAGCGCATCCGCAAGGTTTTCGGCAACATCCACGAAGTGGTGCAGATGCCGAACCTGATCGAGGTGCAGCGCGAAAGCTATGAGCAGTTCCTGCGCTCCGATCCGGCGACCGGCTATGTGTCGGGGCTGGAAAAGACGCTGCGCAGCGTGTTCCCGATCCGCGACTTTGCCGGCACCGCCGAGCTGGACTTCGTCCATTACGAGCTGGAAGCGCCGAAATACGACACCGACGAATGCCGCCAGCGCGGCATCACCTATGCCGCGCCGATGCGCGTGACGCTGCGCCTGATCGTGTTCGAGGTCGATCCCGATACCGAATCGCGCTCCGTGCTCGATATCAAGGAGCAGGACGTTTACATGGGCGACATGCCGCTGATGACGGAGAACGGCACGTTCATCGTCAACGGCACCGAGCGCGTGATCGTCAGCCAGATGCACCGTTCGCCGGGCGTGCTGTTCGACCATGATCGCGGCAAGACCCATGCTTCGGGCAAATATCTGTTTGCCGCGCGCGTCATTCCCTATCGCGGCTCGTGGCTCGATTTCGAGTTCGATGCCAAGGACATCGTCAACGTCCGCATCGACCGCAAGCGCAAGCTGCCGGTCACCAGCCTGCTCTATGCGCTGGGCCTGAACGGCGAGCAGATCCTCAACCATTTCTACTCGACCGTCACCTGGGTGCGCGGTGAGGGCGGCTGGAAGGTGCCCTTCGTCGCCGAGGCGTGGCGCGGGCAGAAGCCGGCGTTCGACGTCGTCAACGGCGACACCGGCGAGATCGTGTTCGCCGCCGGCCAGAAGATCACGCCGCGCGCCGCCAACAAGGCGGCCAAGGACGGGCTGGCGATGCTGCTGATCCCGACCGAGGAAATCTTCGGTCGCTATTCGGCGCTCGACCTGATCAACGAGACGACCGGCGAGATCTATATCGAGGCGGGCGACGAGGTGTCGCCCGAAAATCTCGACAAGCTCGACCGCGCCGGGCTCGACCGGGTCGAACTGCTCGACATCGATCATGTCAACACCGGCCCGTGGATCCGTAACACGCTCAAGGCCGACAAGGCCGAGGAGCGCGACCAGGCGCTGTCCGACATTTACCGCGTCATGCGCCCCGGCGAGCCGCCGACGCGCGAGACCGCCGAGGCGCTGTTCGCCGGCCTGTTCTTCGATCCCGAGCGCTATGACCTGTCGGCCGTCGGTCGCGTGAAGCTCAACATGCGTCTCGAGCTCGACTGCCCGGATACGGTGACGACGCTGCGCACCGAGGACATCCTCGCGGTCGTCAAGACGCTGGTCGACCTGAAGGACGGCAAGGGCGAAATCGACGACATCGACAATCTTGGCAACCGCCGCGTGCGTTCGGTGGGCGAGCTGCTGGAAAACCAGTATCGCGTCGGCCTGCTGCGCATGGAGCGTGCGGTCAAGGAGCGCATGTCGTCGGTCGATGTGTCGACGGTGATGCCGAACGACCTGATCAACGCCAAGCCCGCGGTCGCCGCGGTGCGCGAGTTCTTCGGTTCGTCGCAGCTGTCGCAGTTCA
>DBAW01000057.1:0-155 GCA_002291855.1 Sphingomonas sp. UBA1000 | reverse complement strand
CATGGACCAGACCAACCCGCTGTCGGAAGTGACGCACAAGCGCCGCGTGTCCGCCCTTGGGCCGGGCGGTCTCACCCGCGAGCGCGCGGGCTTCGAGGTCCGCGACGTCCATCCGACCCATTATGGCCGCATCTGCCCGATCGAAACGCCGGAAG
>DBAW01000131.1 GCA_002291855.1 Sphingomonas sp. UBA1000 | reverse complement strand
CCGGGTGGGGGTGCGGGCCGGTTCCGCCCGTGCGCCGGGAGGCGCAGAAAAAAAACCGCGCCGTCAGGCGCGCAACAAACCACCAAGCATCGGAAAAAGGGTGACGGGACCACCATGGGCCGTTTGCCGGATTATCCTCTGACGCCCAAACGTCAGGTGGGGACCGTGTAGGTCGGACCTGGATCCGCCCAGGGACAGCCCCCGAGGATGTCTAATCGGCTCAGGGATAGTCTCAAAGGCGCGCACCGGGCAGTACCCGTCACCCTCAATCTAGGGCGTGGCGGCGCGATCCTCAAGATGCGCCGGTCGCGCTTTAGCCCCGCTCGCCGCCGTCGATCTGGTCGGCGATCTTTTCCATCCGCGCAGCGAGCTGCTCGATGGCCGCAGCAATTCCGGGGCCGGAGCCGGGATCGGCCGCCACGTCGGGATGATGCGCGGCCTGCGACGCGCCACCCCCGTCGCGCAGCGCCTTGTCGCGCGCCGTGCGCAGATCGACCAGTTCGTCGGCGAGCAGCAGCGCGGCGAGCAGCAGCTGGCGCACCTCGTTGACGCCGCCGACCGCCGCGCGGGCCTGTGCCGCCTTGTCGTCGACCAGCCGTGCCAGCCGGCGCAGCTGGTCCTCCTCGCCGTCGCGGCAGGTGACGTCGTAGCGCCGCCCGCCAATCTCGATCGTTACGTCGGCCATATTTCCCCCTGGCGCACGTCCCTTAACGGCAGGTCAGCCCCGCCCGATCAGCCGGTCGAGCGCGGCGACCGCATCCTCGGTGCGCGCGCGCAGCTGCTGATGGGCTGCGCGCAGCGCCGTCAGTTCGGCATCATGCTGGTTCGGGCGATCGTCTGGCCGCTCCTGCTTTCCGGCATCCGCCGCTTCGGCGGCCAGTGCGCGCGCGGCCGCGGCCTCGAGCCGGGCGAGCGCCCGGTCCAGCCGTCCGATTGCAATGAAGGTCCGTTCGTCCGTCACAGGCCTGTCCGTCACAAAAGCGTCACTAGCATGTCGGGCGGGCCGCGCAAGCGACCGGCCCGCGCGCGGCGCGTCGACGTCAGCCGAGTTGACTTCGCCCAAGGCGAGGCCGCAAAGGGCGCGCAAATCCAGCGCGACTCGCGCGTCCCATAGTTCCGGAACCCGACATGACCGTAACGCACGACCAGCTCGCCAATGCCATCCGTGCTCTGGCGATGGACGCGGTGGAGGCGGCGAACAGCGGCCATCCGGGGATGCCGATGGGCATGGCCGATGTCGCGACCGTGCTGTTCACCCGCTATCTGCGCTTCGATCCCAAGGCACCGGACTGGGCCGATCGCGACCGCTTCGTGCTGTCGGCCGGCCATGGCTCGATGCTCATCTATGCGCTGCTGCACCTGACCGGTTATCAGCGGCCGACGATGGACGATATCCGCCGGTTCCGTCAGCTGCACAGCCCGTGCGCCGGCCATCCGGAGAATTTCGAGCTGCCGGGCGTCGAGACGACCACCGGTCCGCTTGGTCAGGGGCTGGCGACCGCGGTCGGCATGGCGATGGCCGAGCGCCATCTGAACGCGGTCTATGGCGACCGGCTGGTCGATCACCGCACCTGGGTGATCGCGGGCGATGGCTGCCTGATGGAAGGGATCAACCATGAGGCGGTGGGGCTGGCCGGGCATCTGGGCCTTGGCCGGCTGATCGTGCTGTGGGACGACAACCGCATCACCATCGACGGCGCGACCGACCTGTCGACCAGCGAGGATGTCGCGGCCCGCTACACCGCCTCGGGCTGGCATGTCGCGGCGTGTGACGGCCATGATCCGGCCGATATCGCCCGCGCGGTCGAAGAGGCGATGGCCGATCCCCGGCCGTCGCTCGTCGCCTGCCGCACGGTGATCGGCAAGGGCGCGCCCAGCAAGCAGGGCACCTCCGCCACCCATGGCAGCCCGCTTGGTGCCAACGAGGTCGCCGGGGCGAAGGCGGCGCTGGGCTGGACCGCCGCGCCGTTCGAAATCCCTGCCGATATTGCCGCCGCCTGGGCCGAGGCGGGCATGCGCGGTGCCGCCGCCCGTGCCGACTGGGAAGCGCGGCTGGCCGAAAGCGGCGATGCTGCCGGTTTCTATGCCCGCATGGCCGGGCAGGTGAGCGACGATTGGCTGAAGCCGCATGTCGCCGGGCTGCTCGCCAGCCCGCAGAAGATCGCCACCCGCAAGGCGTCCGAAATCGCGCTTGAGGCGATCAACGCCGCCCTGCCGCAGACCATCGGCGGTTCGGCCGACCTGACGGGGTCGAACAATACCCGCACCAAGGCGCTCAAGCCCTTCACCCGTGACGATTATGCTGGCCGCTATGTCTATTACGGCATCCGCGAGTTCGGCATGGCGGCGGCGATGAACGGCATGGCGCTGCATGGCGGCGTCATCCCTTATGGCGGCACCTTTCTGGTGTTTTCCGACTATTGCCGCCCGGCGATCCGCCTGTCGGCGCTGCAGCGCACCCGTGTCGTCTATGTGATGACGCATGATTCGATCGGGCTGGGCGAAGACGGGCCGACCCACCAGCCGATCGAGCATCTGATGAGCCTGAGGCTGATCCCGGGGCTGGACGTCTATCGCCCGTGCGATGCGGTCGAGACCGCCGAATGCTGGGCGCTGGCGCTGGCGCGCGCCGACCGGCCGGCGCTGATCGCGCTCAGCCGCCAGAATCTGCCGCAGCTGCGCAGCGATGGCGACGACAATCGCTGCGCGCGCGGTGCCTATCGGCTGCGCGCCGCTACCGCGCCGCGCCGCGTCGTGCTGGTCGCGACCGGATCGGAGGTGGAGACGGCCGCCGCCGTTGCCGACCGGCTGGAGGCCGAAGGGATCGGCGCGGATGTCGTGTCGATGCCGTGCTGGGAGCTGTTTGCCGAGCAGCCGGCCGACTATCGCGCCGACATCCTGCCCGCCGATGCGCTCAAGGTGTCGATCGAGGCCGGCAGCACGCTCGGCTGGCAGATCCACACCGGGCAGGATGGCCTCAACATCGGCATCGACAGCTTTGGCGCATCGGCGCCGGCGGGCGACCTGTTCACCCATTTCGGGCTGACGCCCGACCATATCGTGCCGCGGGTGCGCGCGGCGCTTGGCCAGTAAGGGAGCAAGGGACATGGCTGTTAAGGTTGCGATCAACGGTTTCGGGCGCATCGGGCGTCTGGTTGCGCGGGCGATGCTGGAGCGTGGCGGCAGCGCGCTCGAACTGGTGGCGATCAACGATCTGGCCGATGCCAAGTCCAATGCCTGGCTGTTCAAGCGCGATTCGGTGCACGGCAAATATCCGGGCGAGGTCGCGGCCGATGGCCAGGATCTGGTGATCGACGGCCGCCGCATCCGCGTGACGGCGGAGCGCGATCCCGCCGCGCTGCCGCACAAGGAACTGGGCATCGATCTGGTGCTTGAATGCACGGGCTTCTTCACCGACCGCGCGGCGTGCGAAAAGCATCTGGCGGCGGGCGCGGGCAAGGTGCTGATCTCCGCCCCCGGCAAGAATGTCGACCTGACCGTCGTCTACGGCGTCAATCATGACCGGCTGACCGCCGATCACCGCATCGTCTCCAACGCCTCGTGCACGACCAACTGCCTCGCGCCGGTCGCCAAGGTGCTCAACGACGCGCTGGGCATCGAACGCGGGCTGATGACCACGGTTCACGCCTATACCAACGACCAGAAGATCCTCGACCAGATCCACCCCGATCTGCGCCGTGCGCGCGCGGCGGCGATGTCGATGATCCCCACGACCACGGGCGCGGCGCGCGCGGTGGGCGAGGTGCTGCCCGAGCTGAAGGGCAAGCTCGACGGGTCGGCGATCCGCGTGCCGACGCCGGACGTGTCGCTCATCGACCTGACCTTCACCCCCGGCCGCGACACCTCGGTCGATGAAGTCAATGCGCTGCTCAAGGCGGCGGCCGACGGCGCGATGAAGGGCGTGCTCGACTATTCGGACGAGCCGCTGGTGTCGATCGACCTGCTGCACAGCCCGGCCTCGTCGACCGTCGACAGCCTGGAGACGGCGGTGATCGACGGCAAGCTGGTCCGCGTTGTCAGCTGGTATGACAATGAATGGGGCTTTTCCAACCGCATGGTCGACACCGCGACCGCGATGGCCCGCTTCTAACGGCCGGCGGGGGCGGGGCCGGACATGGGAACTGCCATGGGCGCGACGGGGGTGCTGGCCGGCATCGCGTCGCGCACCGGCCCCCGTGCTCCGATGGTCCCGGCCGAAAGCGGGCGGCTGAGCCTTGATCTGGGGCTGGTCGGCGACTGGCGCGGCGTGGTCCGCGCCGGCAAGACCCGGCGGCAGATCTCGCTGATCGAGGCCGCGGACTGGCAGGCGGCGGTGGCCGAGCTTGCCGCCCGGCCCGATGCCGATCCGGCGGCGCTCGCCGCGCTGGCCGGGGCATGGCAGCTGCGCCGCGCCAATCTGCTGGTCGAGGGGCTGGACCTGCCCCAGCGCCCCGGCGCGGTGATCCGCATCGGCCGCACCGCGCGCGTTCAGATCACCGTCGAATGCGATCCCTGCACGCGCATGGATGAAATCGCCCCCGGCCTGCAGGCCGCGCTCCGCCCCGACTGGCGCGGCGGCGCACTCGCCCGGGTGGTGGATGAAGGCGATATCCGGGTCGGCGACCCGATCATCATCGAGGAATGAACATGGCATATAAGACGCTCGACGATCTGGGCGATGTCCGCGGCCGCCGCATTCTGGTGCGCGAGGACCTGAACGCGCCGATGGCCGAGGGCCGGGTGAGCGACGATACCCGGCTGCGCGCCGCCGTGCCGACGCTGGCCGAACTGGCCGACAAGGGCGCGATCGTGCTCGTCCTCGCGCATTTCGGCCGCCCCAAGGGGCAGCCGCGCGCCGACATGTCGCTGCAGCCGATTGCGGCGCCGCTGTCCGACCTGCTTGGCCGGCAGGTGCATTTCATCCCCGATTGCGAGGGACCGATTGCCGAGGCCGGGGTGGGCATGCTGCGCGCGGGCGAGATTGCGCTTCTCGAAAACACCCGCTTCCACAAGGGCGAGGAAAGCAACGATCCCGCGTTGGTCGCGGCGATGGCGCGGCTGGGCGAGTTTTACGTGAACGACGCCTTTTCCGCCGCCCACCGCGCCCATGCCTCGACCGAGGGGCTGGCGCGCGCGCTGCCCGCCTTTGCCGGGCGGCAGATGGAGGCGGAGCTGGCGGCGCTGCAAAAGGCGCTGGGCGCGCCCGAACATCCGGTTGCCGCCGTCGTCGGCGGGGCCAAGGTGTCGACCAAGCTCGACGTGCTCAACCATCTGGTCGCCCGTGTCGATCATCTGATCATCGGCGGCGGCATGGCCAACACCTTCCTTGCCGCGCGCGGGGTCAATGTCGGCAAATCGCTGTGCGAACATGATCTGACCGGCACGGCCGAGGCGATCCTCGCCGCCGCCGACCGGGCGGGCTGCACCGTCCACCTGCCCTATGATGTGGTGGTGGCGACCGAGTTTCGCCCCAATCCGCCAACCCGCACCGTCAATGTGCATGAGGTGGCGGCCGATGAGATGATCCTCGATATCGGCCCGGCGGCGACCGAGGCGCTGGCCGATGTGCTCAAGACCTGCCGCACGCTGGTGTGGAACGGCCCGCTGGGTGCGTTTGAAACCGCGCCGTTCGATGTCGCGACCGTGTCGCTGGCGCGCACCGCGGCGGCGCTGACCGCCGAAGGCTCGCTGGTGTCGGTCGCGGGCGGCGGCGACACCGTGGCCGCGCTCAACCAGGCCGGGGTGGCCGATCAGTTCACCTTCGTGTCGACCGCAGGCGGCGCGTTCCTTGAATGGATGGAGGGCAAGGACCTGCCGGGGGTGCGCGCGCTCGCCGGGTAACGGCCCACCGCCTCTTGCCCGCCGCCTCTTGCCCGGCGGCCGGGCTTGCGTCAGAGTTTCTGGACGGGTGCCGGTGTCGGTGCCGATGGACGTTCAGGGGGCGTGCATGGCGGACGGGCATGTTGTGATCATCACCGGGGCGTCGTCCGGGGTCGGCCTGTGGGCGGCGCGGGCGCTGGCCGAGCGGGGCTGGCAGGTCGTGATGGCCTGCCGCGATCCCGACCGGGCGGCGCGGGCGGCGGACGCGACCGGCATCGATCCGGACCGGCGGCGGCTGATGGCGCTCGATCTTGCCGATCTCGACGATGTGCGCCGCTTTGCCGCTGCGTTCGATGGGCCGGGGGCGCGGCTCGATGCACTGGTGCTCAATGCTGCCGTCTATATGCCTCGCCTCGCCGCGCCGCTGCGCTCCGCCCAGGGGTTCGAACTGAGCGTTGCGACCAATTATCTCGGCCATTTCCTGCTCGCCCGGCTGTTGCTGCCGCTGCTCGCCCGCGCGCCGGCACCGCGCCTCGTCACGCTCGGCACGGTGACGGCGAACAGTGCCGAGTTTGGGGGGCGCATCCCGATTCCCGCCCCGGCCGATCTGGGCGACCTGTCGGGGCTGGAGGCCGGGTTCCGCGATCCGGTGGCGATGATCGACGGCAAGCCGTTCCGGCCGGGCAAGGCGTATAAGGATTCCAAGCTCGCCTGCATGATCATGAGCCGCGAGTTTCACCGCCGCCATCATGCCGAAACCGGGATCATGTTTTCGACCCTCTATCCCGGCTGCGTCGCCGATACGCCGCTGTTCCGCCACGCGCCGGCGGCGTTTCGCAGCATCTTTCCCTGGTTCCAGAAGAATGTGACCGGCGGCTATGTGTCGCAGCCGCTGGCCGGGGAGCGGGTGGCCGAGGTGGTCGCCGATCCGGGCTTTGCCACTTCGGGCGTGCACTGGAGCTGGGGCAACCGCCAGGTCCCCGGCCGTGCCCCGTTCAGCCAGCCGCTGAGCGCACGCGGGACCGACGAAGCGCGCAACCGGCGGCTGTGGGACCTGACCGAAAATCTGGTCGGGCTGGGCGCGCCGCGGCGGATCGAGATTACGGCCTGATCGGCGGCTCGGCTCCGGCAGGCGCTTCGCCCGCTGCCGGGGACAGGCCATAGGGCGCGACCAGCGCCCAGATATGGGCCGGGATCATGTGCTTCATCCGCCTCGGTTTTTCGCGGCGCAGGTGCAGCACCGTCTCGATCGCCTTCATCTCCACCCGGGCGCGGGCAAACTCCAGCCCGCGCGGGCCGATGCGCGGCATCAGCCGGGCGACGATGGGGCGCACCCAGCCGGGCATACGCCTGCGCGGCAGGCCGCCTGCCGCGCGTGCGACATTGGCGAGGAAGCCGCGCACCGCCCCGGCGCGCCGCCCGGCGCTGACCAGCGGGGACAGGGTCAGCTCGTCGCCAAGCAGCTCGAGAAGCGCCAGCCCGCGATCGTTGCGCGCGATCAGCCATTGTTCGCCGGTGCCGCCCATATAGCCGACGGTGAGATCGGCGAGCGCGTTGGTATAGTCGACACAGGTGCGGCAGGTGAGCGGGAAGAAATCGGGCGGCAGATCGGCAAGCGGCAGCATCAGGAACGGGATTTCGCGCCGCGTGCCATCGGCGAAGCGCAGCTCGACATGATAATCGGCGCGGAACTCCAGATAGGTGATCGTCTCCGGCCGGTCGGTCAGCAGCGCCAGAAAGGCGTGGAAGCGCTCCGTCGTCGTATTGTCCGAACAGGGCGTGCCGATCACGTCGATCCGTTCAAAGCCGAGCTTGTCCTCGATCGCGCGCAGCGCATGGACCTGGCAGGGAATGCCGATCACCGCGATCCGCTTGTGCCCGGCCGCTGCCGCCGGTTCGAGCAGCGCAAGCAGCGGGGCATAGCCCATGCGCATGCCGCGCACGCGCGCCATCCCCTCGGCGCGGGTGACGATCACCGGCTGTGGCCGCCAGCTGTCGTCGGGGTCGGGGGCCATGGTCAGCACCGCATCGACCGCGCCCGTCGCCAGCAGCCTCTCGCCGATGCGCGTCGTGATCCCCGTCCATTGCGCGCCGGGCAGCGGGGCCGCCAGCCGTGCGCGCGCCATGCGGACGAACGGGCCGAAAAACAGCTCGTCGGGCCGTTCGGGGTCGCGCGCGCGGCCATGGACGCGGCGTTCCATCGCCGCATAATCGGGGCGGATGAACTGGCAGGCGGTGCCGCACTGGCCGGCATCGCGCAGCCGCGACACGCCGCAATCGGTGCACAGGCCGCGCGCTGCGGCCGGGCCGATGGGCGGTGCCCAGACCGGATCTGCTGGCCCCGTTGCCGTCATTCTGCGTCCCCCCGGCCCGTTATCGGGCTGTGGCCAAGGCTGCCCGATCGGGGCGGGGGCGGCAAGCCCGTGTGCCATGTTGCGCGGGGGCGTCCCGGGATGAACCGCCGGGGCTTGCGGCCGGCGTTGCCGGGGCGCGGATCGCCCGCTAACAGGCCGCCACGAAGACCATTGCCAGAAGGGGTGCGATGATGACGCCGACCGTGAAAGCGATTCTCGACAAATATGAATCCGACAATCCGGGGGTGAAGGCCAATCTGGCGCGCATCCTGATGCAGGGCCGGCTGGGCGGCACCGGCAAGCTCATCATCCTGCCGGTCGATCAGGGCTTCGAGCATGGCCCGGCGCGCAGCTTTGCGGTCAACGAGCCGGCCTATGACCCCCATTATCATTTCCAGCTGGCGGTCGATGCCGGCCTGTCGGCCTATGCCGCGCCGCTCGGCATGATCGAGGCGGGGGCGGACAGCTTTGCCGGCCAGATCCCGACCATCCTCAAGGTCAACTCGGCCAATAGCTGGGCCAATGCCAAGGACCAGGCGGTGACCGCGAGCGTCGACGACGCGCTGCGCCTCGGCTGTTCGGCGATTGGCTTCACCGTCTATCCGGGTTCGGACCATTTCTTTGAATTGGCTGAGGAAATCCGCGAAATGTCGCTGGAGGCCAAGTCGGTCGGCATCGCGACCGTGATCTGGTCCTACCCGCGCGGCGGCGACATTTCCAAGGATGGCGAGCTGGCGCTCGACGTCGGCGCCTATGCCGCGCACATGGCGGCCCTGCTTGGCGCGCACATCATCAAGGTCAAGCTGCCGAGCGACCATATCGAGCAGAAGGACGCCAAAAAGGCCTATGAGGGCGGCGACTGGTCGACCCAGGCCAAGCGCGTCGCCCATGTCGTCAAGTCGTGCTTCAACGGCCGCCGCATCGTCGTCTTCTCGGGCGGCGCGGCCAAGGGGGCCGATGCCGTCTATCAGGACGCGCGCGACATTCGCGACGGCGGCGGCAATGGTTCGATCATCGGCCGCAACACCTTCCAGCGCCCGCGCGACGAAGCGCTGGCGATGCTCGACCGGCTGGTCCGCATCTATAAGGGTGAGGAATAAGCGGCGGCTAATAAGCTGGCCAGCGGGGTGGGGCGGGGACCGTCCCGCCCCATCCCGCCCCGCCAGCTTGACGCCCGGCCGGGCGGGGGCCAAGCAGCCGCGATGTCCGACGATCTGCTGCCTGCAACGCCCAATCCGGCCTTTGCCGAAATGTTCGCCCGCGACGATGCGCGCGGGCCGTGCCAGCTTTACCTGATCTCGCCGCTGGAAACCGGCGGCGATTTTCCCGACCGGCTGGCGCGCGCGCTCGCCGCGGCGCCGGTCGCGGCGTTCCAGTTCCGCGTCAAAGGGATCGACCAGCATAAGGCGGCGGCGCTCGCCGCGCCGCTGCTCGACATCTGCCGCGCGCATGACACCGCGTTCATCGTCAATGATTCGGTCGCGCTCGCCAAAAGGCTGGGCGCGGACGGCGTCCATCTGGGGCAGGGCGATGGCGGTGTGCGCGAGGCGCGGGCCGCGCTCGGCCCGGCGGCGCAGATCGGCGTGACCTGCCACAACAGCCGCCATCTGGCGATGGAGGCGGGCGAGGCCGGGGCCGATTATGTCGCGTTCGGCAGCTTTTACCCGACCACGACCAAGCCGGTGTCGCACCAGGCCGATCCGGCTTTGCTCGGCTGGTGGGCGGCATTGTTCGAGCTGCCGTCGGTGGCGATCGGCGGCATCACCGCCGACAATGCCGGGCCGCTGATCGCCGCCGGGGCCGATTTCATCGCCGTGTCGGCAGGCGTCTGGGCCGCGCCGGAGGGCGAGGCAGAGGCGGTGCGGCGCCTGACCGCGCTGTTCTGACCGCGCCGGTCTGCCTGAACCGGTCTGCCTGAACCGGTCTGCCTGAATCGGTCTCCCTGAATCGCTCTGGCCGTCCTGTTTCGGGCCGGGGGCGGGGCCATGGCGCGGCGCGCGCTTGCCCGCGCGGGCGATGGCGGCTAGAGGGCGCGCCGGCTCTTTTCTCATCAGCGAGACGGTTCATGAAGATCAGCGGCGTCGACATTCGCCCCGGCAACATCATCGAGTTCGAAGGCGGCCTGTGGCGGGCGGTGAAGATCCAGCACACCCAGCCCGGCAAGGGCGGCGCCTATATGCAGGTCGAGATGAAGAACCTGATCGACGGGCGCAAGACCAACAACCGGTTCCGCTCCGACGAGCGCGTCGAGCGCGTGCGGCTCGACACCAAGGATTTCCAGTTCCTGTTCCGTGACGGCGACCAGCTGACCTTCATGGACAAGGAAACTTACGACCAGATCACCCTGTCGACCGACATGCTGGGCGACGAGGTGGCGTTCCTGCAGGACGGGATGGACGTGATCCTGGAACTGCACGAGGAAAAGCCGATTTCGGTGCAGCTGCCCGACACGATCGAGGCGACCATCGTCGAGGCCGATGCCGTGGTGAAGGGGCAGACCGCCTCGTCCAGCTACAAGCCGGCAGTGCTCGACAATGGCGTGCGCGTGATGGTGCCGCCGCATATCGCCAGCGGCACGCGCATCGTCGTCGACGTCTATGCGCGCGAATATGTGAAGCGGGCGGACTGATCCGCCCCGTTTCCCTGTGACCCGATGGCCCGGCGCGCGTGCGCCGGGCGGAGATTGATGCAATGCCTTCCCATTCCGGCCTGCTGACTGTCATGGAGCGCGCCGCCCGCAAGGCGGGGCCGCGCCTGCGCCGCGACTTCAACGAGGTTCAGCACCTTCAGGTCTCGCGCAAAGGCCCGGCCGATTTCGTGTCGATGGCCGACAAGCGCGCCGAGCAGACCCTGGTCGAGGAACTGCGCAAGGCGCGGCCCGACTGGGGCTTTCTGCTTGAGGAAGGCGGCACCATCGAGGGCGATCCGGCCAAGCCGCGCTGGATCATCGATCCGCTCGACGGCACGTCCAACTTTCTGCACGGTATTCCGCATTTCGCGATTTCCATCGCGGTCGAGGAGCCGTCGGGCGAGGTGACGACCGGCCTGATCTATCAGCCGCTGACCGATGAAAGCTTCTGGGCCGAAAAGGGCCGGGGGGCGTGGCTGCAGGATCAGCGGCTGCGTGTGTCGTCGCGCCGCAACCTCGACGAGGCGCTGGTCGCCACCGGCATCCCGTTCAAGGGGCATGGCGACATGGCGCAATGGGCGCGGATCTTCGGGCTCGTCGCGCCCGAAGTGGCGGGCATTCGCCGCCTCGGCTCGGCGGCGCTCGACCTCGCATGGGTCGCGGCGGGCCGGTATGACGGCTTCTGGGAATCGGGGCTGAATGACTGGGACGTCGCCGCCGGCATCCTGCTGGTGCGCGAAGCCGGCGGGTTCGTGACCGATTTCCGCGGCGGGGACCGGCCGCGCGAGCGGCGCGAGGTGCTGGCCGCGAATGACGCGCTTCAGTCCAAGCTGCACAAGCTGGTTGCCACCGCGCTGCGCTGAGCGCGGCCAGCCGCGCCGGGTTCAGCCGCCCGGCGTCCACACATAATCGCCGCCGCCTGCCGTGCCGCCTTCGGTCGCGCGCGCATCGGGCGCGATGGTGAGGTGCAGCCGCCCGGCCTTGATCGCATAGGCGCGCACCCGGTCGAGATCGGCAGCCAGCCGGTCGAGATTGCCCGGCAGGCAGCCGCGCATCGTTGCCGCGATGGGACCGATGGTGATCGACCCTGTCGCCGCCCGGCCGTTCTTTGCCGCCCAGCGCCCGGTGCCGCGATTGCATGACAGCCGCGCGGTCAGCCGTCCGCCCTCCTGAAAGCCGAGCTGGTAGATTTCGCTCTCGGCCGGACGGATCGGCGGGCCGCCGCCGGCGGGCCGATATTCGCTGAGCGTCCAGACCGGCCCCACCAACGATGGCTGGCGGGCAGAGACCGGGGGGCGGGGGCTGCCCCACGCCCCGGTCGCGCCATAGGCGGACAGCAGCAAGGCGATCAGAACCGGTCGGCGCATCCTCATCCTCCCTCAAGCCGTATGCGCCCGGCGATGGCCGGGCGGGCGGCGCTCAATCGTCCTTGCCCGCCACGAACGCCTGAAACCGCGCCATCAGCCGCGTCCACAGATCCAGATCGTTGCGGAACAGCGCGCCGCCGATCGATGCCTGTTCGAGGTTGATGTCATATTCGATGTTCACCTCGCCCTTGTCGTCCAGATAGGCGCGGCCGAACCGGTGGGTGCGGTTCCACTGGTTGATCCGCTCAAGGCTGATCTTGTCGGTCCAGCCGGCATAGAATTGGATCTCGCCGCAGCCGGTGCCGTTCTCGCAGCCATAGAAGAAGATCGAGAAGCGCGCGCCGCCCGAGGCGCTGTGGATCAGCGGATCGCCGGCCGAATCCTTGGTCAGTTCGGCCTTGTAGCCGGCATCCTGCAGCGCCTTGACGACCGATTGCGGCGTGGCCGAGACCGGGGCCGTCGCCTGCGCGCCCGCGCGGCTGTTGACCGGCCCGGGAACCGTGATGGCCATAGCGAGCGCCAGGCCGGCTATAATGGGTTGCATGAGGCTGTTCTCCCTGTTTGCGCCGGGCCTGATCCTAAGCGCCGATCATCGTTTCCAACAGCCTTTTCAATCGATGCCGTCGCCTGTGCGACCGGGTTTTTTCCGGAGCCGGGAAATGGTTGCGTCGGCCGCGCGAGCGGCCTAGATGGCCGCCCAAGTCCGCCGGGTGTGCCGGTTCGGGTGGCTTGTGATTGGAGTTGAACATGGCGTCCGTCGCCGCCGGCTATCTGCCGATCCTGCTGTTCCTCGCCGTGGCGCTGATCCTGTCCTGCGCCTTTGTGTTCCTGCCGATGGCCGTGTCGCGGCTGACCGGCGCGCACAAGCCCTATCCCGAAAAGCTCAGCGAATATGAATGCGGCTTTCCCGCGTTCGAGGACAGCCGCAGCCAGTTCGACGTGCGTTTCTATCTGGTCGCGATCCTGTTCATCATCTTCGACCTCGAAGCTGCGTTCCTGTTTCCCTGGGCGGTGTCGCTGATGGGCACCGGCTGGGCGGCATGGGCCGCGATGATGATTTTCCTGGGCGAACTGGTGCTCGGCTATGTCTATGCCTGGAAGAAGGGAGCCCTGGAATGGGAGTGACGCTCAGCCCCGCCGGACAGGCGGTTCCGCCCGCAGGGACGGCCCCCGATCAGGCGTTCTTCAATGATCTGAACAGCGAGCTGACCGACAAGGGCTTTCTCGTCACCTCGACCGAGGAGCTGTTCCAGTGGGCGCGCACCGGCTCATTGTGGTGGATGACGTTCGGTCTGGCCTGCTGCGCGGTCGAGATGATCCACGTCAACATGCCGCGCTATGACCTTGAGCGGTTCGGCGTCGCCCCGCGCGCCAGCCCGCGCCAGTCGGACGTGATGATCGTCGCCGGCACGCTGTGCAACAAGATGGCCCCGGCGCTGCGCCGCGTTTACGACCAGATGTCGGAACCGCGCTACGTCATCTCGATGGGCAGCTGCGCCAATGGCGGCGGCTATTATCATTACAGCTATTCGGTGGTGCGTGGCTGCGACCGCATCGTGCCGGTCGACATCTATGTCCCCGGCTGCCCGCCGACCGCCGAAGCGCTGCTTTACGGCATCATGCAGCTGCAGCGGAAGATCCGCCGCGAAGGGACGATCGAGCGGTGACGATGCTTTCCCCCGCCCCGCGACAGGCGAGCAATGACGGCGTGATCGCGGCGATCGCGCCGGTGCTGGGCGACCGGCTGGTGGACGCTGTCGAGCAGGTGTTCGAAGTGACGCTGACCGTGCGCCGCGACGCCGTGATCGAGGTGCTGCGCACGCTGCGCGACGATTTCGGCTATCAGCAGCTGATGGAGATTGCGGGCGTCGACTATCCCGACCGGGCCGAGCGGTTCGAGGTCGTCTATCACCTGCTGTCGCTGACCAAAAACCACCGCATCCGGGTGAAGCTGTCGACCGACGAGGCGACCCCGGTGCCGTCGGTAACCGGTCTGTGGCCGGTCGCCGGCTGGCTGGAGCGCGAGGTTTACGACATGTACGGGGTGCTGTTCGACGGCAATCCCGACCTGCGGCGCATCCTGACCGATTACGGCTTTCGCGGCCATCCGCTGCGCAAGGATTTCCCGCTGACCGGCTATGTCGAGATGCGCTATTCCGAAGAGCATAAGCGCGTGATCTATGAACCGGTGCGGCTGACGCAGGATTTCCGCGCGTTCGATTTCACCAGCCCCTGGGAAGGGGCCGATTATGTGCTTCCGGGCGATGAAAAGGCCGGCGGCCATCAGCCGGCGGCGCAGGGCGCGCCGACGCCGCTGACCGCCGATCAGATCGCCCGTGCCGGCACGGTCAATGTGTCGGGCGGCGCGGCGGCGGACCGGCCGCAGGGCAAGAATGGCGATCAGCCGGAGGGCAAGAATGGCTGAGGCGATCAGCGATCTCCAGATGTCGGACGCGGCCGCTGCGCCCGCCGGCGATGTCGAGATCCAGAATTATACGATCAATTTCGGGCCGCAGCATCCGGCCGCGCACGGCGTGCTCCGTCTGGTGCTCGAACTGGACGGCGAGATTGTCGAGCGGGTCGATCCGCATGTCGGGCTGCTGCACCGGGGCACCGAAAAGCTGATCGAGACGCGCACCTATTTGCAGTCGGTGCCCTATTTCGACCGGCTCGATTACGCATCGCCGATGGCGCAGGAATATTCCTATGTGCTGGCGATCGAAAAGCTGCTCAACGTCGAAGTGCCGCTGCGCGCGCAATATCTGCGCGTGTTCTGGGCTGAGCTGACGCGCATCAAGAACCATCTGCTCAATCTGGGCAGCCATGTCATGGACGTGGGCGCGATGACGCCCAATCTGTGGCTGTTCGAGCTGCGCGAAGACTGCATGAACTTTTACGAGCGGGTGTCGGGCGCCCGCATGCACGCCGCCTATTTCCGCCCGGGCGGCGTCCATCAGGACGCGCCGGTCAAGCTGCTCGCCGACATTGCCGACTGGCTCGACACGCGGCTGCCGCGCCTGTTCGAGGACGCGATGAGCCTGGTGGTCGACAACCGCATCTTCAAGCAGCGCAATGTCGACATCGCGACCGTCAGCAAGGACGATGCGGTGCGCTGGGGCTTTTCCGGGCCGATGATCCGTGGGTCGGGCATCCCCTGGGATCTGCGCAAGTCGCAGCCCTATGACGTGTATGACCGGATGCAGTTCGACGTGCCAGTCGGCACGCGCGGCGACTGTTATGACCGGTTCATGGTGCGCGTCGAGGAAGTGCGCCAGTCGGCGCGGATCATGAAGCAGTGCCTGTCGGAAATGCCCGAGGGGCCGGTGCTCAGCCTCGACCGCAAGGTCGCGCCGCCCAAGCGCGGCGAGATGAAGCGGTCGATGGAAGCGCTGATCCATCACTTCAAGCTCTACACCGAAGGCTTTCACGTCCCGGCCGGCGAGGTCTATGTCGCGACCGAAAGCCCCAAGGGCGAGCTGGGCGTCTATCTGGTGTCCGATGGCACCAACAAGCCGTGGCGGTGCAAGATCCGGCCGACCGCGTTCAGCCATCTTCAGGCGATGGACATGATGTGCAAGGGCCACATGCTGGCCGACGTCACCGCCATTCTGGGGGCCATCGATATCGTGTTCGGGGAGTGTGATCGGTAATGGCGGGTGCAGTGCAGATCCCCGACGAGGCCGAAGTCCGCGCGCGCTGGGGCGCGTTCGCCTGGACGGCCGAGAATGAAGTAAAGGCGCGCGAGATCATCGCCCGCTATCCGGCCGGGCGGCAGCATTCGGCGGTGATGCCGCTGCTCGATCTCGCCCAGCGTCAGGTGGGTGCGGAAACGCAGACCCAGGGCTGGCTGCCGGTGCCGGTGATCGAATATGTCGCCGCGCAGATCGAGATGCCGTTCATCCGCGCCTATGAGGTTGCGACCTTCTACACCATGTACAATCTGGCCCCGGTCGGCCGCTATCATGTGCAGGTGTGCGGGACGACGCCGTGCATGCTGCGCGGCTCCGACGATGTGATGGCGGCGTGCAAGTCCAAGGGGCTGGCCAAGGGGCAGACGACGCCCGACGGGCTGTTCACCCTGACCGAGGTCGAGTGCATGGGCAATTGCGCCTCCGCGCCGATGGTCCAGATCAACGACGACAATTACGAGGATCTGGATTTCGACCGCACGGTCGCCATCCTCGATGCATTGGCGCGTGGCGAAACGCCCAAGACCGGCACGCAGGAGCCGGGGCGGCACACGGTCGAGCCGCTGGGCGGGCCGACGACGCTGACCGCGATGGTCGGTGCCAATCATGATTATCGCGGAGACTGGCAGTGACCCGCGCGGCCAAGGCCGGCGCACCGGTCATCGGCATCATCTTTCTGGCGCTGGCGATCCTCAAGTTCCTGAACGGGGACGGCTGGGTGGTCTGGGCGCTGCTGGCGTTTTTGTTCGGCGGTTTCGGGGTGTTCGGCCTCGGCCGGTCGGGAGGGGACAAGTCGTGAGCCTTGCTGACAAGGACCGGATCTTCACCAATCTCTACGGCTATCAGTCGTGGCGGATCGACGCCGCGATGCAGCGCGGCGACTGGGACAATACCAAGGCGCTGATGGCGCGCGGGCAGGACCAGATCATCGAGGATGTGAAGGCCTCTGGCCTGCGCGGCCGCGGCGGCGCGGGCTTCCCCACCGGCATGAAGTGGAGCTTCATGCCCAAGGAGCCGAAGCCCGGCAAACCGAGCTTTCTGGTCATCAACGCCGATGAGTCGGAGCCGGGCAGCTGCAAGGACCGCGAGATCATCCGCCACGACCCGCACAAGCTGGTCGAAGGGGCGCTGATCGCCGGCTATGCGATGCGTGCGCGCGCGGCCTATATCTACATTCGCGGCGAATATATCCGCGAGGCGGAGACGCTGTTCGCCGCCGTTGCCGAGGCCTATGACAAGGGCTTTCTGGGCAAGAATGCCTGCGGCTCCGGCTATGATTTCGACGTGTTCGTCCATCGCGGCGCGGGCGCATATATCTGCGGCGAAGAAACCGCGATGATCGAAAGCCTTGAAGGCAAGAAGGGCCAGCCGCGCCTGAAGCCGCCCTTTCCGGCCGAAGTCGGCCTCTATGCTTACCCGACCACCGTCAACAATGTCGAAAGATCGGC
>DBAW01000259.1 GCA_002291855.1 Sphingomonas sp. UBA1000 | reverse complement strand
GCGCGGCCACCGCACCGACTGACGCCGCGCGCCCCGGTAGCGGAAGATCGGCGGCGGAAGATCAGCGGCGGGAGATCAGGGGCGGGTTGGGGCCCGGTGCCGGGCGGCAAGCGCGGCGACGCAGCTCGCCCGGTCGATGTCGCGGCCATCGGGCTGGCGCGCATCGACATAGGTGACGACCGGCTCGCCGCGCGCGCGGGTGCGGTAGAGATAGGCGTCGAGCACACAGATCGGCCCGGCGAATTGCAGCTTCACCGCCTGATCCTCGCGAATGTCGAGTTCGGGTGGGCCGAACAGCGCGACCAGCCCGGCCGCCGTCGCG
This sequence comes from Sphingomonas sp. UBA1000, assembly GCA_002291855.1. Lineage (GTDB taxonomy): Bacteria > Pseudomonadota > Alphaproteobacteria > Sphingomonadales > Sphingomonadaceae > Sphingomonas_B. The sequence continues at coordinate 3,708 of DBAW01000259.1, read as the reverse complement.
CCCAGCACCCGTTCCAGCCCCGATACGCTGAGCACCGGAGGCGTCACCGGCAGTGCGCGCGGCAGCGGCGCGGGCCGGGCCGCACAGCCGCCGAGCAGCGCCAGCCCGATCATCGCCGCCGGCCAAACCGGTTTGGGGAGCCTGTTTCGGTCGGAAATCGCCATCATCGCCGCTGACAAACATGGCCGCCACGGCCCCGCAAGCCGCGTCCGCATCCGGCTGCGCCAGCCCGGTTGCGGGCAGAGCCGGGCAGAGCCGCTCCGGCGTCCCCGGCCCGGCCCGGCCGCGAGCGGTGCCGCCGGAGTTGACGGCGCTCCGATCCGCTCTATGGCCCGCGCGGTCAGCCATGCGGGCCGCGCGCGTCCTCGCGATGGTTTCCTGCCATGGTTGCCTGAAGGAGAAAAATGTGTCCGATGCCCGTTACGATGTCGTCGCGATCGGCAATGCGATTGTCGACGTGATCGCCCGCGCCGACGAAGGCTTCATCACCGACAATGGCCTGCGCAAGGGCTCGATGCAGCTGCTGTTCTCGACCGAGGAAGCCGAGACGCTTTACGCCAAGATGGGGCCGGGCGTGGAAACCAGCGGCGGTTCGGCGGCCAATACGCTGGCCGGGCTGGCGGCACTCGAGCTGCGCTGCGGCTTTATCGGCCAGGTCGCCGACGACCAGCTCGGCCGCGTGTTCGCGCATGACATGCGTGCGCAGGGCGTGCGGTTCGACACCGCGCCGCGCACAGGCGAACCGGCGACCGCGCGCTGCCTGATCGTCGTCACCCCCGATGGCCAGCGGACGATGAACACCTTTCTCGGCGCGTCGCAGTTCCTGCCGGCGGCCGCGCTCGACCGCGAGATGATCGCAGCGGCGGAGATCCTCTATCTCGAAGGCTATCTGTGGGATCCCGAAGAGCCGCGCGCGGCGATGCGCGATGCCATCGCCGTCGCCCGCGCCGCCGGCCGGCGCGTCGCCTTCACCCTGTCGGACGTGTTCTGCATCGAACGCCACCGCGACAGCTTCCGCCAGCTGCTTGCCGGCGGGATGGTCGACATCCTGTTCGCCAATGAAAACGAGCTGCTGTCGCTTGAGGAAAGCGATGATTTCGACGCCGCGCTGGCGGCGGTCGCGGCGCGCGTGCCGACGCTGGTCGTCACCCGCAGCGAACAGGGCGCGATCGCCGTGCAGAACGGCGCGCGTGCAACCGTGGCGGCCGAGCCGGTGACCCAGGTGGTCGACACCACCGGGGCGGGCGATCTGTTCGCCGCCGGCTTCCTTGCCGGTCAGGCGCAAGGCCGCAGCCTTGCCGACAGTCTGGTGATGGGGGCGGTCTGCGCCGCCGAAGTGATCAGCCATGTCGGCCCGCGCCCGCAGGCCGATATCAAGGCGATGGTCGCCGCCCGGCTCGGCTAAACATGAAACCGGCCGGCCTGCCCCTGAGAGAGGGCGGGCCGGCCGGTTCCGGGGGGCGGGCTGAGGCGTCAGCCCGGCAGCGCGGGATTACAGCCCGGTCGGCAGCGGCGGCACCGGCCCCGGCGGCACATCGCCACCCGTTTCCGGCACATCGACGATGCCGCGCCCGACATGGCTGCGGCTGCGGCTGTAGAGGAAATAGACGACCAGCCCGATCGCCGCCCAGACGAAGAACAGCAGCTTGCTCTTCTCATCCAGGCTCCAGAACAGATAGGCGCAGCCGGCAACCGCGATCGGCGCGGTCAGATACAGGGCCGGGGTGCGGAACGGCCGCTTCCGCGTCGGCTCGGTCTGGCGCAGGATCATCACCGCGATCGACACCGCGGCAAAGGCGAACAAGGTGCCCGAGTTCGAGATATTGGCCAGCTGACCGACCGGGAAGAAGGCCGCGAACAGCGCCACCGCCACCCCGGTGATCACGGTGATGACGTGCGGCGTGTTGTAGCGCGGATGGATTTTCGAGAATGCCTGGGGCAGCAGCCCGTCGCGGCTCATCACGAAGAAGATGCGCGTCTGGCCGAACATCATCATCAGGATGACCGACGGCAGCGCAAGGCCGGCCGCCAGCCCGATCAGGTTGCCGATCTGCGGCCAGCCGATCTCGCGCAGCGTCCAGGCCAGCGCTTCCTTGGAGCAGGTGACGGCATTGTCGCTGATCAGCGCGCACTGGGCGGCCAGTTCGCGGCTGCCGGGTTCCAGCGCCTCACCAGCCGGGCCGAGCACCGGCTGCCCGCCGACGGTGCCGATCACCCCGGCTGCGACCAGCAGGTAGAAGATCGTGCAGATGGCGAGCGATCCGATCAGGCCGATCGGCATGTTGCGCTGCGGGTTCTTGGTCTCCTCCGCCGCCGTCGAGACGGCATCGAAGCCGACATAGGCAAAGAAGATCGACGCCGCCGCCGCCGACACGCCTTCAAAGCCGAGCGGCATGAACGGGGTGAATTTTTCCATGTTCATCACCGGCACGGCGAGAACGATGAACAGGCAGAGCGCGGCGACCTTGATCGCGACCAGAACGGCGTTGACGGTGGCGCTTTCCTTGGTGCCGAGCACCAGCAGCCAGGTCACCAGCCCGGCAATCGCCATCGCCGGCAGGTTGATCATCCCGCCATCGAACGGCCCGAGCACCAAGGTATCGGGAATGTCGATCGCAAAGGCATGTTCGATCAGCCCGACGACATAGCCTGACCAGCCGACCGACACCGCCCCGGCGGCGACCGCATATTCAAGGATCAGCGCCCAGCCGACCATCCAGGCGAGCAGTTCGCCCATCACCGCATAGCTGTAGGTATAGGCCGAGCCCGAAACCGGCACCATCGCCGCCATTTCGGCATAGCAAAGCGCCGCCACCGCACAGACCAGCCCGGCGATCACGAACGAAATCATCATGCCCGGCCCGGCCTTCTGCGCGGCCTCTGCCGTCAGCACGAAAATGCCGGTGCCGATGACCGCACCGATGCCGAGCATCGTCAGCTGGAACGCGCCCAGCGTGCGTTGCAGCGATTTTTTCTCCGCCGTGGCAAGAATGGCGTCGAGAGGCTTTTTACGCCCGAAAAACATGCCTGTCTGATCCCCGATTGTCATGCGCGGTCGGCCGCGTCGCTCTGGGGCGCAAACCCTAGAGGCTAATCGCGGCCGTGCAACTTTATTATCACGGTTGTGCCGCTGCGGCCTGTCCCCAGCCCGGCCTCAGCCGGCCGCCGGACGGGCGAGCATCGGTCCGAGCGGCCGCCCGGCCAGAATATGGACGTGGAGGTGCGGCACCTCCTGATGCGCGTCATGGCCGATATTGGCGAGCAGCCGGTAGCCCGGCTCGACCAGCCCGGCCGCGCGCGCGACCAGCCCGACCGCGCGGACAAAGCCCGCAATCTCCGCATCGCTGGCCCGGGCCGAGAAATCGTCCCACGACACATAGGCCCCCTTGGGGATCACCAGCACATGATGCGGCGCCTGCGGGTTGATGTCGGCAAAGGCGAGCGCCCATTCGTCTTCATGCACGCGCGTGCATGGCAGTTCGCCGCGCAGGATGCGCGCGAACACATTGCCGTCGTCATAAGGCGCGGTGGCGTCGGTCGGCATGGTTCCTCCCTGTGTTCGGCCCTGGCCGATAGGGCGAAACCGGCGCGGCTGGCAACGGGCGGCGGCTGTTCGACGTGCGCGTTTGTTAGGGAAGACCGGCACCGGGTGTTTTTCTTTGGGAAGAACGGCACCGGGTGTTGTCTGTTGGGAAGACCGGCACCGGC
>DBAW01000108.1 GCA_002291855.1 Sphingomonas sp. UBA1000 | reverse complement strand
CTGCCGTGGGGAGGCCGGGTGGGGGTGGGGCCCGGTGCCGCTCTTCCCCAAACAAAAATCAGTCCTGCACCAGCTTCATGAGCTTGCGTTCGACCGGAGCGAGCACCGGGCCGAGTTCATGGCCGCGGCGCAACACCGCCCCGCCCTCGCCGATCAGCGCCCACATGCCCTGCCGATTGCGCAGCGCCGGGCGTTTTTCGATCCGGTATTCGGGCCGCTCGGCGGCGCGGCGAAAGGCGCTGAACGCCGCCGCTTCGCGCCCCAGATCGATCGCATAGTCGCGCCACAGGCCCGCCGCAACCATGCGGCCGTAAAGATCGAGGATGCGGGCCAGTTCCGCCCGGTCAAAGCCGATCTGGGCCGGGGTGCGGGCCAGCGGCAGCGGCAGGACATTGCTCATCCGAACAGGTCTTTGCGCTCCGCATCCAGCGGCGTCGGGGTCGCGTCACCCGGCTCCGTTGCGGCGGCCGCACCGGGATCGGCGGGGGCCGCGCGTGCCGCCCCATCGCGCGCGCCGCGCGGCCGGCGCTCGGCCATCAGCGCGTCGATGCGCTTCTGCATCCGTTCGATCTCGCATTTCAGGATTTCAAGCTGCTGGGTCGCGGGGTCGAACCGCTCGCTGCACGGCGTGCCATAGGGGACGAAATCGGTCGTCTCGGGCTTCACCTCGACCAGCGTCGGCCGCGCCGGGATGCCGACCATCGTCGCGCCTTCGGGCACATCCTTAGTCACCACCGCATTGGCCCCGATGCGCGCATTGTCGCCCACCCGGATCGGGCCGAGAATCGCCGCGCCCAGGCTGATGATCACGCCATTGCCGATCGTCGGGTGGCGCTTGCCGCCGACCCCGTTGGTGGGGTTGGTGCCGCCCAGCGTCGCCCCCTGATAGATGGTCACATCGTCGCCGATCACCGCCGTTTCGCCGATGACGACGAACCCATGGTCGATGAACAGGTTGCGCCCGATGACCGCGCCGGGATGGATGTCGATCGCGGTCAGGAAGCGGGCAATGTGATTGACGAAGCGGGCCAGCCAGAACAGCTCACCCTCATACAGCCAGTGCGCGACGCGGTGCAGGCCAAGCGCGAGGACGCCGGGATAGAGCAGGATCTCCCACCGGCTGCGCGGCGCCGGATCGCGGGCGCGGATCGCGTCCAGATAGCTGATCAGTGCACGGGGCATGGCCCGGAATCTCCCTCGAACAGCCGCATACGCCACCGCGGGGACATGGGTCCCCCGGCCCGTCAGCGGCCCAAGCCCCCAAGTTAGGCATGGCCGCGCCGGATTGCCAGCCGGTCAGGCCCCGCGCGACGCACCAGCGGATGCTCCGGAACGGGACGCCCCTTTGCGTCATGGGGCGCTGTCATCCGCGCTTGGGGCGGCCCAAGCGCTTCTTGGGTTGCCCCGCCCCGGCCAAACGGGGCAAAGCGGCAGAGCGCCGCCACAGCAGGAAATGAGCACGCCTTGACCCTTGCCGATCTGCTCGCCCTGTGGCCCTTCGCGCTGATCGGCTTTGCCGCGCAGATCGTCGACGGGGCGCTCGGCATGGCGTTTGGCGTCATCAACTCGACGCTGCTGGTGAGCGCGATGGGCGTGTCGCCCTCCGCCGCCTCGGCGAGCGTCCATGCGGTCGAAACCTTCACCACCGCAGCCTCGGGCATCAGCCATGTCATCCACCGCAATGTCGACTGGCGGCTGTTCCTGCGCCTAGCCGTGCCGGGCGTAATCGGCGGCGTGCTCGGCGCCTTTGTGCTCAGCTCGATCGACGCGGCGGTCGCGCGGCCGTTCGTCATGGTCTATCTGGCCGGGATCGGCATTTATCTGCTGGTGCGCGCCTGGCACGGGCCGGGCGAGCCGCGCACGCCGCGCCATGTCGCGCCATTGGGGCTGGCGGGCGGCTTTCTGGATGCGGCGGGCGGCGGCGGCTGGGGACCGATCGTGACATCCAACCTGCTCGTGCAGGGCGGCAATCCGCGCAAGACCATCGGCACCGTCAACACCGCCGAGTTCTTCCTGACCGCGACGATCTCGGCGACCTTCCTGACCACGCTTGGCTGGCAGGCATTCACCCTTCAGACCATCGGCATCCTGGCCGGCGGCGTGATCGGCGCGCCGTTCGGGGCGCTGCTCGTCAAGCGGCTGTCGGCGCGGGTGCTGATGGCGATGGTCGGCACGCTGCTGACGCTGACCAGCGCGGTCTCGGTCTACGCGGCCTTGGCCTGATGGGTCTGGCCGCGCGCAGGTGTCCCGCAGTCGGGTTGTTCAACCCGGCTCAACACTGCGCAAGCGCGCGCCGCACGATCCCGCGATAGATCCGCGCCAGCCGGTCCAGATCGGCAACGGCCACTGCCTCGTCGAGCTTGTGCATCGTCGCATTGGGCAGGCCGAATTCGACCACCGGGCACAGCGCCGCCAGAAACCGCGCATCGGACGTGCCGCCGCTCGTCGACAGTTCCGCCGCAATGCCGGTTTCGGCCTCGATCGCCTCGGCGACCAGCGCCGACAGCGGCCCCGGCGGGGTCAGGAACGCCTCGCCCGAGATGCGCGGGGTCACGACGGCATCGGGGGCATGGGCGTGGACGGTGCGCGTGATCAGCGCCGCCAGATCGCTGCCCCGGTGCAGATCGTTGAACCTTATGCTGATCCGCGCGGCGGCGCGGCGCGGGATGACGTTGGTCGCCGGGTTGCCGACCTCGAGATCGGTGATCTCGATGTTCGACGGCTGGAACCAGTCGGTGCCCGAATCGAGCACCAACGCATCGATCGCCGCCAGTGCGCGCACCAGCTTGGGCACCGGATTGTCGGCCAGATGCGGATAGGCGACATGGCCCTGAACGCCCGGCACCTCGATCCAGATATTGACCGAGCCGCGCCGCCCGATCTTGATCGTGTCGCCCAGCCGGTCGACCGAGGTCGGCTCACCGACCAGACACATATCGGGCCTCAGCCCGTGGCGGGCCATGCGCTCGATCAGCGCGACCGTGCCGTAAACCGCCGGGCCTTCCTCGTCGCCGGTGATGATCAGGCTGATCGTGCCGGGCAGATCGTCCAGCCCGTCGAGCGCGGCGACGAACGCGGCAATCGATCCCTTCATGTCGACCGCGCCGCGCCCATAGAGCAGATCGCCGCGGATTTCGGGCGCGAACGGCGCGCTGGTCCAGCCCTGCCCCGGCGGCACCACGTCCAGATGCCCGGCAAAGGCGAAATGCGGTCCGCCGCTGCCGCGCCAGGCGAGCAGATTTTCAACCGGCCCGTCGGGCGCCTCGCCGGCCAGAAACCGGTCGACGACAAAGCCGCGCGCGGCGAGCATTTCCTCGAGCACATCGAACACCGGCCCGGTCGCCGGAGTGACGCTGGGCGCGGCGATCAGCGCGCGCGCGAGGTCTAGCGGATCGGATCCGGTCATGCCGCGCCGTCGCGCTCATAACGGGCGAGCACCCATGGCTCGGCAGCAGCCGCGGCCAGCCAGTCCTGCATGAACGGATGCGCGGTGACCGCATCGGCATAGGCACGCGCAACCGGCGGCAGCGGCACCGAATAGGTGGCAAAACGGGTGACGACCGGCGCGAACATGATGTCGGCGGCCCCGAACGCCCCGAACAGGAAGTCGCCAGCGCCGCCGAACCGCGTCCGCGCCTCGGTCCACAGATGCAGCACGCGGGCGATGTCGGCCGCCACATCTTCCGGCCAGTCGCGCGGCGGATCGGTGCGGCGCACATTCATCGGCAGCGCCCGGCGCAGCGGGGCAAAGCCGGAATGCATTTCCGCGACCATCGCGCGGGCAAGGCCGCGCGCGGCATCGTCTTCCGGCCAGAACCGCGCCCGGCCGACCCGGTCGGCCAGATATTCGAGGATGGCAAGCGAGTCCCAGATCGCGATGCCGCCATCCCACAGGATCGGCAGCTTGCCCCCGCCCGGCGCAATCTCCGGCCCGTCGCGGCGCGCCGGCCAGTCATCGTCGTAGAGCGGGACGACCATTTCCTCAAACGGAAGGCCGGACTGGCGGACGGCCAGCCAGCCGCGCAGCGACCAGCTGGAATAGGCTTTGTTGCCGATGACGAGCCTGAGCATGGCCGAGGGTGTAGCCGGGCCAGCGGCCGGGTGTCGAGCGGGGTTGTTGCGCGGCACGGAGGAAGGGGTGCTTGTGATGCGCGTTGTTTGTTGCGCGCCTCACGGCGCGGGAGCGGCACCGGCC
>DBAW01000122.1 GCA_002291855.1 Sphingomonas sp. UBA1000 | reverse complement strand
GCACCTGCACCAGATGATAGCGATAGCCGGGCAGGGCCGCGGTCAGATCGGTCCAGATGCGCGGGCTGGACGTCAGCCCCGGCACCAGGATCACGTCCGGCCCGCTGCCGCTGACGGTCACGCTGATCCGGTCGGAGGCGAAGGGGGCGGCGGCCGCCGGTGCAGCGACGCTCGCCAGAATGGCGACAGGGGCAAGGGCGGCAAGCAGGTGACGCATGATCGGTCGGCCTTTTCCATGGGTTGCGCCGCCACTTCTAGGCCGGGTGCGCGGTCAAAGAAAGCTGTATGGATCGACGTCGACCGCCACCCGCACGCTCCCCGGCCAGTTCAGCCCGCCCAGCCAGCCCCGGATCATCCCCTGCAGATCGGCGCTGCGCGGCGCATGGACGAGCAGCCGGTGGCGGTGGCGGCCGCGCAGCATCGCCAGCGGCGCGGGGGCCGGCCCGAACACATGGATCTGCCCGTCATCGGGCGCGGCGCGACCGATCATCCGCGCCGTCTCGACCGCGGCATTGGCCTGTTCGGACGACACGATGATCGCCGCCATCCGGCCAAAGGGCGGCGCCCCGGCCAGCCGCCGCGCCTCGGTTTCGGCGGCATAGAAGCTGGCGGCATCGCCGCTGACCAGCGCCTGGATCACCGGGGCGGCCGGATCATGGGTCTGGATGAACACCTGCCCCGGCTTGGCCCCGCGCCCGGCGCGGCCGGCGACCTGGGCGATCTGCTGGAACGTCCGCTCCGCCGCGCGCAGATCGCCCCCGGCCAGCCCCAGATCGGCATCGACCACGCCGACCAGCGTGAGGTTGGGGAAATGATAGCCCTTGGTGACCAGCTGGGTGCCGATCACCACCGCGATCTCGCCCGCCTCCATCCGCCGGACGAACTCCGCCGCCCGCGCGGGCGACCAGAGCGTGTCGGAGGTGACGACGGCGCGCGGCGCATCGGGAAACAGGGCCGCGACCTCGTCGGCGATGCGCTCCACGCCGGGGCCGCAGGCGACCAGACTGTCCTCGGCCTTGCATTCCGGGCATTGGGCGGGCGGCGGCGCGACCAGCCCGCAATGATGGCATTGCAGCCGGTGGATCAGCCGGTGTTCGACCAGCCAGGCGGTGCAATTGGGGCACTGGAACCGGTGGCCGCAGCTGCGGCACAGGGTGAGCGGGGCATAGCCGCGGCGGTTGAGGAACAGCAGCGCCTGCTCGCCGCGCGCCAGTGTCTCGCCAAGCGCGGTGACCAGCGGCGGGGCCAGCCAGCTGCCGCGCGGCGGCGGCTGGGCGATCAGGTCGATGGCGGTGATCGCGGGCAGTTCCGCCCCGCCATGCCGGCCGGGCAGGCGCAGCTCGCGATAGCGGCCCAGCTCGACCTGATGGCGGGTCTCGATGGCCGGGGTGGCCGAGGCGAGAATGACCGGAATCGCCTCGAACCGCCCGCGCATCACCGCGACGTCGCGGGCGTGATAGGCGACGCCCTCTTCCTGCTTGAAGCTGGTTTCATGCGCTTCATCGACGATGATGACGCCCAGATCGGCATAGGGCAGGAACAGGGCCGAGCGCGCGCCGACCACGACGCTGGCCTGACCCTGCGCAATCGCCCGCCAGGCCCGCCGCCGTTCGGACTGGCGCAGATCGGAATGCCAGGCGACCGGCATCACCCCGAACCGGGCGGCGAAGCGCTTGAGGAACGGCTCGGTCAGCGCGATTTCGGGCAGCAGGACCAAGGCCTGCCGCCCGCCGCGCAACGCCGCCGCAATCGCCTCGAAATAGACCTCGGTCTTGCCCGATCCGGTGACGCCGTCGAGCAGCACGGGCTGGAAGGCGCGGGCGTCCACGGCAGCCGCCAGTTGCCCCGCCGCCTCGGCCTGCACCGGCGACAGCATGGGCGGGGCATGATCGGGATCGGGGGCCGGATAGGGCGCATCGAGCGCGACCTCGACCGCTTCCAGCGCGCCGGCCTTGATCAGCCCGCGAATGACCGCGTCCGACACCTCGGCATGGGCGGCCAGTTCGCGCACCAGCCCCTGCCGGCCGACCAGCCGGGCGAGCGCGCGGTCGCGCTGCGGGCTCAGCCGGTCGGGCGCGGTGCCGGTCAGCCGGTATTCGAGCACCGTCCGCCCGCCATCCAGCGCCGAGGTGGAGGGCAGCGCCATGCGCAGCACGGCGGCGGGCGGCGCGAGATAATAATCGGCCGTCCATTCGATCAGCCGGCGCAGCGCCGGGCGCAGCGGCGGCGCGTCATGCACGCCGATCAGGTTGCGCAGCCGGTTGTCGCCGACTTCGCCCGCCGAGGGCATGTGCTCGGCCTCCCACACCACCCCGGTCAGCTGGCGCGGGCCGAGCGGCGCGACCACGATCGTGCCGGGCGGCGCGGCCATGCCGGCGGGCACCCGGTAATCGAGCGGGCCGAGGGCGGCGTTGGTCAGGAGGATGCGGGCGCGCGACATCGCCGTCCGCAGATAGCGCTGCGCGCGGCGGTTAAAAAGCCGCGCGCAGCAAAAGCGCTGACATCACGCCGCGATCAGGCGATGGTCAGGCTGACCTCGACATTGCCGCGCGTCGCATTGCTGTAGGGGCAGACGCGGTGGGCGGCGGCGACCAGCGCCTCGGCGGCGGCGCGCTCCATGCCGGGCAGGGTGACGGACAGCGCCACCGTCAGGCCAAAGCCTTCGCCCGCGGCATTGGGGCCGATGCCGACGCTGGCGGCGACCGCTGCATCCTCGGCAACGGCAATGCCCTGCTGCTGGGCGACGAAGCGGGTCGCGCTCAGGAAACAGGCGGCATAGCCGGCGGCGAACAATTGTTCCGGATTGGTGCCGGCCCCGCCCTGGCCGCCGAGCGCGCGCGGCGTGTCGAGCCGGACATCGAGCGCGCCATCGTCGCTGCGCGCGCTGCCGGTGCGGCCGCCCGTGGCGCTGGCATGGGCGGTGTAGAGAATGGCCGTCGAAAATCTGAGTGATCGGGGTGGGGCGCGGGCCTGCGCTGCGC
>DBAW01000133.1:11452-25935 GCA_002291855.1 Sphingomonas sp. UBA1000 | reverse complement strand
ATCTGGCGCGTGTCATGGAGCAGCCGGCCGATCAGCGTCGATTTGCCGTCGTCGACCGAGCCGCAGGTGATGAAGCGCAGCAGGCTGGTGTCGGTCATCAGAAATAGCCCTCCTGCTTCTTTTTCTCCATCGAGGCGGAGGCATCCTTGTCGACCGCGCGGCCCTGGCGTTCGGACCCGGTCGCGCTCAGCGTTTCGCGGATCACCGCGTCGAGCGTGTCGGCTTCGCTCTCGAGCGCGCCGGTCAGCGGATAGCAGCCGAGCGTGCGGAACCGGATCGTGCGTTCGACCGCCGTCTCGCCGGGCAGGAAGCGGAAGCGCGCGTCATCGACCATCAGGATCATGCCGTCGCGCACCACGGTCGGGCGGGGTGCGGCGAGATAGAGCGGCACCAGCGGCACATTTTCCAGCCGGATGTAATTCCAGATGTCGATTTCGGTCCAGTTGGACAAAGGGAAGACGCGGATCGTCTCGCCCCTGGCCTTGCGGGCATTGTAGAGCCGCCACAGCTCCGGCCGCTGGTTCTGCGGGTCCCAGCGATGGCCGGCGGCGCGGAAACTGAACACCCGTTCCTTGGCGCGGGCCTTTTCCTCGTCGCGCCGCGCCCCGCCGAACGCCGCGTCAAAGCCATGGGCGTCGAGGGCCGTGGTCAGCGCCTCGGTCAGCATCGCGCGGGTATAGACGGGGGTGGGGGTGTCGAACGGGTTGATCCCGGCGGCCGCCCCGGCGTCATTGTGGTGGACGATCAGCTCGATCCCCAGTTCGGCCGCCATCCGGTCGCGATGGGCGATCATCGCGGCGAAATCCCAGCCACTGGCGATGTGCAGAAACGGAAAGGGCGGCCGCGCCGGATAAAAGGCCTTCATCGCCAGGTGCAGCATCACCGAGCTGTCCTTGCCGATCGAATAGAGGAACACCGGCCGCGCGCATTCGGCCACCACCTCGCGCATGATGTGGATGCTTTCGGCCTCGAGCCGCTGGAGATGGGTGAGCGTCGTCTGGTCCATGGTTGCGCGTCCATGCGGAATGCCGGGCCGCGACTGAAGCAAAAAACCCCTGTGGCGGCAAAAGCAGGCCTATCTGGGGGGGGGGCAGCTTGTCAGGGGGAGCCGCGCGAACGACCGCCGCTTATCCCAGCGCCCAGCGCAGCGTGCGTTGCAGCTCGCGCGTGCCGGCGCGGACCAGAGGGGCGAGGGGGCCGGACGGGGTGAGGCCATGCATCGCCCGCGCCCAGCGCGGCAGCAGGTCGACCGCCGCGCGGATCGCCAGCGTCCGCGCCGCCCCGGCAGCGCCGCCCGATCCGCCGCCGATCAGGCAGTCCGCAACCTCGGCGGTGCGGGCATCGTGGCGCAGCTCGGGCCGGAACCGGTCGATCAGCGCCAGCGCCGCGATCTGGCTTGCCGGCGGGTCGATCACCCCCATCAGCGTGCCCAGCCGGGCCATTTCGGCAAAATAGCGGTCGCGGTCGGCCGCGGGCATGCGCGGATCGCCATAGCGCGTCCAGGCGGCAAGGAACGCCCAGCATTCGGTGACATGGACCCAGCCGAGCAGATGCGGATCATCGGCGCGGTAAGGCGTGCCGTCTGCCGTCACGCCGCTGACCGCGCGGTGGATGCGCGCCACCCGGTCGATCGCCGCCTGTGCCTCGTCCGCCCCGCCATAGGTGGTGAGCGCAATGAAGCGCGCGGTGCGGCGCAGCCGCCCGGCCATGTCGGTGCGGAACGCCGAATGATCCCATACGCCCGCCAGCGCGCCGGGATGGAGCATCTGCAGCATCAGCGCAGCGATGCCGCCGACCATCATCGTCGTCACATCGCCGTGGACGCGCCACGCCGCCGCGTGCGGGCCGAACAGCCCGTCCTCGCGCCGGACCACGGGCGGATCGGACGACTGCGGATCGGCGAACAGCTCCGTCACCGCCGCCACCAGACGCTGCCGCGCGCGCCCGGCAAAGGGCAGGGCCGCCAGCAGCGGCGGGGCAGGGGCGGGATCGGGCGCGCGGCGTGAGGCCATGGCCAGAGTCTGGGATGTCCGCGCCCGGGTTCAACCCCCGGCCGGGCGATCAGTAAGGCGGCGGCGCGATGCCGTCGACCGCGCGGGCAATCGCGTCGGACCAGCCGCGCGACAGGGCGCTGAAATAGGGATCATCGGCCTCGATCCGGTGCTGGACGACCGGGCGTGGCGCGCCGTGGCGCAGCGCGATCAGATCGATCGGCAGGCCGACGGCGATGTTCGCCCGCATCGTCGAATCGAACGAGATCAGGCCTAGCTTCAGCGCCTGATCGAGCGGCGTGTCGAAATGGAGCGCGCGATCAAGGATCGGCTTGCCATATTTGGCCTCGCCGATCTGCAGATAGGGCGTGTCCGGCCCGCATTCGATGATATTGCCTTCGGGATAGACGAGGAACAGCCGGTGCGGCTCGCCCCCCACCGATCCGCCGACCAGCAGCGTCGCATCGAACACCACGCTGCCCTGATTGAGGCTGTCATTGTCGTTGCGCGACAGGCGCAGCGCCCGGCCGGCGGCAAGCGCGGCTTCGTAGATGCCGGGCACGCTGTCCCAGCTGTCGGGCTCGCCGCTTTCCTCATTGGGGGTGCCGCGGCGCATCCGCTGCATCGCCTGCTGGCTGGTCGACAGATTGCCCGCCGAACAGACGATGATCATCCGGTCAGGTCGGTCGGCGGCGATGCGCAGCTTGCGGTAGCAGGAGATGTTGTCGACCCCGGCATTGGTGCGGGTGTCGGCCATCATCACCAGCCCGTCGCGGACCAGCATGCCGATGCAATAGGTCATCGCCGCTCAGCCCTGTTGCTGTTCGCCGGCATGGCCGGCGCGGACATGGACGTGCATCGCCTCGGCCCCGCCGCCGCGCCGCGCACCGCGCACCGGGGCGGCGTCGCGATAATCAAGGCCGATGGCGACGCGCAGATGGGCATCGGTCGCGCAGATGCCGTTGGCGGGATCGAACGCCACCCAGCCGAGATCGGGGACCAGCGCCTCCACCCAGGCATGGGCGGCCTCCATCGCCTCATGCCCCGGCCGGGCGAGATGGCCGGAAACATAGCGCGCCGGCACGCCCAGGCTGCGCGCGGCGGCGCAGAAAATGTGCGCGAAATCCTGGCACACGCCGCGCGTGGCGGCAAAGGCGGTGGCGGCGGGCGTCGCCACATCGGTTTCGGTGACGTCGAAGCTCATATGCCGGTTGAGCGACGCGGTCAGCGCATGCAGCGTCGCCAGCACATTGCCCGAATCAAGCGTGCGCACCCAGTCGAGGATCGCGGCATCGGGCTGGGTCAGCTCGGTCGTGCGCAGATAGACATCGGCGGGCAGGCGCTCGGCCGCGCGAACGATGCCCGCCATGTCGGTGACATCGGCCTCGCCGGTCACGGTCAGCGTCAGCTCGGTCACCTGACCCTCGACATAGAACATGATGACATGGTTGCCGAACGCATCCACGCCCTCGCGCATCGTGCCGTCGACATCGGCATCGACGCGCCAGTGGCGGACATATTGCGCGTCGCTGTTGCGCGGCGTGACGCGCAGCGCCTGCACGATCCCGCTGGCCGGCAGTTCGTAGCTGTAGCGGGTGTGATGGTCGACCTGGATGCGCATCAGAACTGGTATTGCTCCATCACCATCGCCGCGAGCGCGTTGTTCTCGGCCAGGAAGGCGGTGATATATTCATGCAGGCCGGCGCGGAAGATCGCATCCATGTCGCCGCGCATCAGCCGCCCCGAAAGCGCGACCGCCGCGCGCTGCGCCGGGCCGCGCCGCCCGCTGTCCTGCGCCAGCAGATCGAGATAGCGGACCGCATCGTTCATGCACGCAGCGAGCGAACGCGGCATCCGCCGGTTGAGGATCAGCAGATCGGCGACCAGCCAGGGTTTCAGGCTGTCGCGATAGACATGGCGATAGGCGGTGAGCGCGGACACGGTCCTCAGGATCGTCGTCCACTGGAAATAATCGAGGCTGCCGCCCACCGGCTCGTCGCGCGGCAGCAGCAGATGATATTTGACGTCGAGCAGCCGTGCCGTGTTGTCCGCCCGCTCCAGCGCCGCGCCGAGGCGCAGGAACCAGTAGCTCTTGTCGCGCAGCATCGTGCGATGGGTCGCGCCGTCAAAGGCAAGCGCCGAGGCCTTCACATTTTCAACCAGCCGGGTCAGCGCCGGGCGGTTTTCCAGCGTCAGGCCGAAGCGCTGAATGTCCAGCCAGGCGGTGTTGATCGCTTCCCACACCTCGACGGTGAGCGCCGTGCGCACCGCGCGGGCATTGGTGCGCGCCCGTTCGATGCAGCAGCGCATCGACGAGGCGTTGGCGGTGTCGAGCGACAGATATTGCAGCGCCGACGCCTCGCTCAGCTGCGGGTGCTGTTCGGCATAGCCCTGGGCCACGCCCGCCGCCGCCAGCGCGCCCGACCAGGCCCCGACATCGCCGCCATAGGTCGAGGACAGGGCGGCAAGCCTGAGCGTCGCATCGATCAGCCGCGAGGTGAAATCGGCGCGCTCGACATAGCGCCCGGTCCAGAACAGATCGCCGGCGGTGCGCGACAGCATCAGCGCGGCTCCATAAGCGGGCGGAGGGCCGGTTCAGTCATCGAGCACCCATGTGTCCTTGGTCCCGCCGCCCTGGCTGGAGTTGACGACCAGCGACCCGTCGGCAAGCGCCACCCGCGTCAGCCCGCCGGGCACGATCTGCACGCCGTCACGGCCGGTCAGCACGAACGGGCGCAGATCGACATGGCGGGGCGCGATCCCGGCCTCGACCAGCGTCGGGCAGGTCGACAGAGCGAGCGTCGGCTGGGCGATGAACCGCGCCGGATCGGCGCGCAGCCGCTGGGCATAGGCGGCGCGCTCGGCGCTGCTCGCATGCGGGCCGACCAGCATCCCATAGCCGCCCGAGCCATCGACCTCCTTGACCACCAGCTCGTCCAGATGATCGAGCACATAGGCGAGCGAGTCCGCCTCGCGGCAGCGCCAGGTCGGCACGTTGCGCAGGATCGGCTCCTCGCCCGTATAGAAGCGGACGATTTCGGGCATGTAGCTGTAAATCGCCTTGTCATCGGCAATGCCGGTGCCGATGGCATTGGCGATGGCGAGATTGCCCATCTTGTAGGCGCTCATCATCCCCGGCGCGCCGAGCAGCGAATCCGGCCGGAACACCAAAGGGTCCAGAAACGCATCATCGACCCGGCGATAGACGACATCGACCCGGCGCGGCCCTTCGGTCGTGCGCATGTAGAGCACATCGTCGCGCACGAACAGGTCGCTGCCCTCGACCAGCTCGACCCCTAGTTTGTCGGCCAGAAAGCTGTGCTCGTAATAGGCCGAGTTGTGAAATCCGGGGGTGAGCACCACCACCGTCGGCTCGCCCTCGCAATGCGGCGGCGCGACCGAGCGCAACGTGCCAAGCAGCATGTCGGCATAGGTCTCGACCGGCGCGACCCGGTGCCGGTCGAACAGCTCGGGCAGCAGCCGCATCATCACTTCGCGGTTTTCGAGCATGTAGGACACGCCCGAAGGGGTGCGGGCATTGTCTTCCAGCACATGGAACTCGTCGGCGCCGGTGCGCACGATGTCGATGCCCGCGATATGGGTGTAGATGCCGTGCGGCGGCTGCCGCTCGATCGCGGCGAGGCAGAATTGCGGGTTGCGCAGCACCAGTTCGGGCGGGATCAGCCCGGCCTTCAGAATCTCGCGCGGGCCGTAAATGTCGCTCAGAAAGGCGTTGAGCGCGGTGACGCGCTGGATCAGCCCGGCCTCCAGCTTCGTCCATTCGCTGCGCGACAGGATGCGCGGGATGATGTCGAACGGGATCAGCCGTTCATCGGCCTGGGCGTCGCCATAAACGGCAAAGGTGATGCCGATGCGGCGGAAGAACAGCTCTGCCTGGGCGCGGCGGGTGTGCAGATATTCGGGCGGGGTTTCGTCCAGCCAGGCGCGGACCGCAGCATAGGGCGACCGGACCGGATCCGCCCCCATTTCGTCAAAAGCCGGTTTTCGCGCCACCCGTGCCCTTTCCCCCTGAGACAGGGAGTTTGTGCGGTGCAGCAGCGGCGCGCAAGACCAAAAATGCCGCCGGTCCGCCCATGGCCGGCAATGCGCCCGCCGCGCCGGATTGACCGGCCGGGCAAAGCCCCGCAGATGCAGGCCATGCGCTTTTTTTCCGACAATGCCGCACCCGCTCATCCGGCCGTCATGGCGGCGATCGCCGCCGCCGACCGGCTCGACACCGCTTATGACGGCGATGGCTGGTCCGCGCGCCTCGACGATGCGTTTTCGCAGCTGTTCGGCACCGAGGTCGCGGCGCTGTGGGTGACGACGGGGACGGCGGCCAATTGCCTCGCGCTCGCCGCGCTCTGCCCGCCTTATGGCGGCGTGCTCTGCCACCGCGAGGCGCATATCCAGGTCGATGAAGCGGGCGCGCCGGCGTTTTTCACCGGCGGCGCGCAGCTGATGCTGATCGACGGCGCGGGCGCAAAGCTCGATCCCGCGACCGTCGCCGGTCTTGCCGACCAGATCCGGCCCGATGTGCATCAGGTCCAGCCCCATGCGCTGTCGATCACCAATGCGACCGAATATGGGCTGGTCTACACGCCCGACGAGGTTGCGGCGCTGGGCGCGCTTGCCCGCGCGCGCGGCTGGGGCCTGCATATGGACGGGGCGCGCTTTGCCAATGCGGTCGCGCATCTCGGCTGTTCGCCCGCCGACCTGACCTGGCGGGCCGGGGTCGATGCGCTCAGCTTCGGCTTCGTCAAAAATGGCGGGCTGTGCGCCGAGGCTCTGATCCTGTTCCGCCCCGATCTTGCCGCCGCCACCCGCATCCGCCGCAAGCGTTCGGGCCATTTGCTGTCCAAGGGGCGCTATCTGGCCGCGCAGATCCTGGCGATGCTCGACAATGACCTGTGGCTCGCCAATGCGCGGGCCGCCAATGCCGGGGCGGCGCGCCTCGGTGCGGCGGCGGGCGGCCGGCTGCTCCACCCGGTTCAGGCCAATGAAGTGTTCGTGGCGCTGAGCGCCGATGAGGCGGCGGCGCTGCGCGCCCAGGGCTTTGATTTCTACGACTGGGGCGTGGGCGCGGCGCGGCTGGTGGTCAGCTGGGATCAGGACGAGGCGGCGATCGCCCCGCTGGCTGCGGCGATTGCAGCGCTGTGAGCGGCGCGGCGAACATCGGCGGTGCGGATCGGCGGTCGGGCGGCGCATGGGGCGTCGTGGTGCCGTTCGCCATCGTCACGCTGATCTGGGGATCGACCTGGCTGGTCATCCGCGATCAGCTGGCCGCCGTGCCGCCCAGCTGGTCGGTCACGTACCGTTTTGCCGCCGGCAGCATTGCCATGGCCGGCTATGCGCTGGCGACGCGCACGTCGCTCGCGCTGCCCCGGCCGGTCTGGGGGATCACTCTGCTGCTCGGGCTGGCGCAGTTCGTCGTCAACTTCAACCTTGTCTACCGGGCGGAAGCGCACATCACATCGGGGCTGGTCGCGGTCATCTTCGCGCTGCTCGTCATCCCCAATGCGCTGCTGGGCCGCATCTTTCTGGGTCAGCAGCTGTCGCGTGGCTTCATCGCCGGGTCGGCGGTCGCGCTCGCCGGGATCGGGCTGCTGTTCGCGCATGAATGGGGGGCGGGGGGTGCCGCCGGCGCGCGCACCGGGCTTGGCATCGCCCTGTCGCTGCTCGCCGTGCTGTCGGCATCGTCGGCCAACATCCTGCAGGCGCTGCCGCGCGTCCAGCAGGCCCCGCTGGTCAGCGTGATGTGCTGGAGCATGATCACCGGCACCATCGGCAATGCGCTGTGGGCATGGATCACCAGCGGCCCGCCCGCCTGGGATCCGCGCCCCGCCTATCTGGCCGGCATCGTCTATCTGGGCGTCGCCGCCTCGGCGGTCGCGTTCATGCTCTATTACCCGCTGATCCGGCGGATCGGCGCGGCGCGCGCGGCCTATTCGGGGGTGATTATCCCGGTGATCGCGATGGCGCTGTCGACGCTGTTCGAAGGCTATCGCTGGACGCCGACCGCGATGGCGGGCGGGGGGCTGGCGCTGATCGGGCTGGTGCTGGCGCTGAGCGCGCGCAGCCCGGCGCGGTAATCGGGATAAGCGGGCGTCCAGCCGAGCACGCGCCGCGCCTTGCCGTTCGCCACCCGGCGGTTTTCGGCATAAAAGCCGCGCGCCATCGGCGATAGCGTCTCGAGCGCGACAAAGGGCGGATCGGGCAGGCCGAGCAGCCGTGCGGCATGGCAGACGACATCATTCTGCGGCGCAGGCTCGTCATCGGCCAGATTATAGGCCCCGGCAGGGGCGGCGAAGCCGGCCATCACCCCGCTGACGATATCGTCGACATGGACGCGGCTGAAAATCTGGCCGGGCATGTCGACCCGGTGGGCGCTGCCCGCCATCACCCGGTCGAGCGCGCTGCGCCCCGGCCCGTAAATCCCCGGCAGGCGGAACACCCGCGCGCCAAGCGTCAGCCAGTCGCCATCGGCCCGCGCCCGGGCCGAGCGGCGGCCGCTGCCGGTCGGCGCGGTTTCATCGACCCACGCCCCGCCGGCATCGCCATAAACGCCGGTCGACGACAGATAGCCCAGCCACGCCCCGCACCCGGCGAGCAGCGGCCCGTGGCGGGCGAGCACCGGATCCTCCTCGCCCGCGGGCGGCACGCTCGACAGGATATGGGTGGCGCGGGCGACCATCGCGGCGACCTGTGCGGGGTCATCGAGGATCGCGCGCGTCACCGCCTCGACCGCCCAGCCCTGCGCCTGCGCCGCCGCAATCAGCCGCGATGCCGTATAGCCCGGCCCGAAGACGAGCAGGCGGCTCATCGGCGGACCGGCCGACGGATGTAAAGGGAAAGGCGGGAAGGGGGCGTTGCCATCGCCCCTGACTGCCCCGGCCGGCGCCGCTTTGTCAAAACCGGGGGCGATGCATGCCGGCCGGGCGCGGAGGCCCGGCCGGCAGTGCGGATCAGAGGACTTCGAACAGGCCGGCAGCGCCCATGCCGCCGCCGACGCACATGGTGATGACGACATGGCGCGCGCCGCGGCGCTTGCCCTCGATCAGCGCATGCCCAACCATGCGCGCACCCGACATGCCGTAAGGATGGCCGATCGAAATCGCGCCGCCATTGACGTTCAGCAGCTCATTGGGGATGCCCAGCTTGTCGCGGCAGTAAAGCACCTGCACGGCGAACGCCTCGTTCAGCTCCCACAGGCCGATATCGTCCATCTTCAGGCCGAACCGGTCGAGCAGCTTGGGGATGGCGAACACCGGGCCGATGCCCATTTCATCGGGCTCGGTGCCCGCGACCGCCATGCCGACATAGCGGCCAAGCGGGGTCAGGCCGCGCTGTTCGGCAAGCCGCGCTTCCATCAGCACCGATGCCGCCGCGCCGTCCGACAGCTGCGAGGCATTGCCGGCGGTGATGTTCATGTCCGGCCCCATCACCGGCTGGAGCGACTTCAGCCCGTCAAGCGTGGTGTCGGCGCGGTTGCCCTCGTCCTTGGCCAGCGTCACCTCCTTGTAGGTGACTTCCTTGGTTTCCTTGTTGGTGACGGCCATGGTCGCGGTCACCGGCACGATTTCGTCGTCGAACTTGCCGGCGGCCTGTGCGGCGGCGGTGCGCTGCTGCGACTGGAGCGCATATTCATCCTGCGCGTCGCGGCTGATGCCGTAACGCTTGGCGACGACTTCGGCGGTCTGGAGCATCGGCATGTAGATGGCGTTGTGCATCGCCAGCAGCTCGGGATCGGGGGCGACGCGCATCTGCGGCGTCTGGACGAGCGAGATGCTCTCCACCCCGCCGCCGATCGCCACGTCCATCTGATCGTCGATGATCTGCTTGGCGGCGGTCGCGATCGCCATCAGGCCCGACGCGCACTGGCGGTCGACCGACATGCCCGAAACGGTGACCGGCAGCCCGGCGCGCAGCAGCGCGGTGCGGGCGATGTTGCCGGCCTGATGACCCTGCTGCAGCGCGGCGCCGAACACCACGTCCTGCACCTCGGCCGGGTCGATGCCGGCGCGCGCGACGGCGGCGCTGATCGCATGGCCGGCCAGCGTCGGCGACGGCAGGTTGTTGAACGCGCCGCGATAGGCACGGCCGATCGGCGTGCGGGCGGTGGAAACGATAACGGCGTCACGCATCTTGTCTCTCCTTGAATGCGCTGTTCGGCAAATCACTGTGTCGGGTTGCAGGCCCCCGGCCCGGGCGGGTTACAGGAAGAACTGGCTGATCCATTCGGCGATCAGCGCCGGCTTGTCCTCACCCTCGATCTCGAGCGTGTATTCAACGGTCTGCTGCCACTGGCCGGGGCGCTTTTCCTCCAGCTCGAGCAGCTTGAAATGGCCGCGCACCCGCTTGCCCGAACGCACCGGGGCAAGGAAGCGGGTTTTGTTGCCGCCATAATTGACGCCCATCTTGATCCCGGCCGGGCGCGGCATGTCGGTCATCTGGGTCAAAACCGGCATCAGCGACAGCGACAGGAAACCGTGCGCGATGGTGCCGCCAAACGGGGTCAGCTTCGCCTTGTCGGGATCGACATGGATGAACTGGTGATCGCCGGTCGCATCGGCGAATTTGTCGATCATCGCCTGATCGACGGTCAGCCAGTCCGACGTGCCGAGCGGCTGTCCGACCTTGGCTTTCAGCTCATCAAGGCTGACGGTGGGCATGGTGCAACTCTCCCGCATAAAGTCTGTTCTTGCCCGCCCGGCTGTTGCCTGGCGCGGCTGTGCGTGCATCCCTACGCATCCCACTTTCCCCCTTGCAAGACCGGGCCAAGCCCTGCGAAGGGGAGCCCATGGATTCCGCAACGTCACGCACGCTTCTGCCGCTCAAATCGCTCCACCGCGCGCCCGAGCCGGAGGTGCTGAAACCGCTGCTCGAACGCGCCCGACTCGCGCCCGAAGAGCGCGAGGGGGCGGTGCGCGTGGCGCTGGGGCTGCTCGCCGATCTGCGCGCCGCGCAGACGACCGGCTGGGTCAACCAGTTCCTGCAGGAATATCGGCTGAACACCTCGGAAGGGGTCGCCCTGCTGTCGCTCGCCGAGGCGTTTCTGCGCGTGCCCGATCCCGCAACCGCCGATCTGCTGATCGCCGACAAGCTGGGCGAGGCCGATTGGCGCGCCCATGCCGGGCGCAGCGCGTCGGCGCTGGTCAACTCGGCCACCTGGGGGCTGGTGATGGGCAAGGCGCTTGTCCATGACGCGGGGCAGGGCGGGGTGCTGCGGCGGCTGATCGCGCGCGCGGGCGAACCGTTCGTCCGCCAGGCGGTGGGCGCGGCGATGCGGATGATGGGCGAAATCTTCGTCATGGGCCGCACTATCGATGAAGCCACCCGCCGGATGAAAAAGCCGGAAAACAAGGGCTTCACCGCCAGTTTCGACATGCTGGGCGAAGCGGCGCGCACCTATCCCGACGGGCAGCGTTATTTCGACAGCTATATGGCGGCGATCGCCGCCGTCGGCAGCGATCCGGCGGCCGGCCATTCGGTGTCGGTCAAGCTGTCGGCGCTGCACCCGCGTTACGAGGTCGCCCACCGCGCCGATTGCGTGCCGGCGCTCACCGAAATGCTCGCCACGCTTGCGCTCGAAGCGTCGCGGCGCGGCATCGCGCTGACCGTCGATGCCGAGGAATCCGAGCGGCTGGAGATGAGCCTCGACATCATCGCCGGCGTCGCCCGCATGCCCGCGCTCAAGGGCTGGGACGGCTATGGCATGGCGGTGCAGGCCTATGGCAAGCGCGCCCGCGCGGTCATCGGCTGGGCCGATGAGCTGGCGCGCGAGACCGGGCGGCGGATGAATGTCCGGCTGGTCAAGGGCGCCTATTGGGACAGCGAGATCAAGCGCACCCAGGAAGCGGGGCTGAGCGATTATCCGCTGTTTACCCGCAAGGCGGCGACCGATGTGTCCTATCTGGCCTGTGCGCGCGACATGCTCGATGCACCCGGCATCGCGCCCGCCTTTGCCAGCCACAATGCGCTGACCGTCGCCACCATCGTCGAATGGGCGGGCGGCCGCCGCGATTTCGAGTTCCAGCGCCTGCACGGCATGGGCGAGGGGCTGTATGAGCGGCTGGTGCGCGAACAGGGCTATCATTGCCGCATCTACGCGCCCGTCGGCGGCCACCGCGACCTGCTCGCCTATCTGGTCCGGCGGCTGCTCGAAAACGGCGCGAACTCCAGTTTCGTGCATCAGCTCGCCGATGAGCGGCTGAGCGACGAGGTGCTGCTCGCCGATCCGGTCGCCCGGATCGAGGCGGTGGGCGGCACCCGTCATCCCGGAATCGCCCTGCCGCGCGACCTGTTCGCGCCGGAGCGGCGCAACAGCGAGGGCATCGACCTGCAAGACAGTGACACTCTGGCGGCAATCGCCGCCGAAATCGGGCGGCACGGCCTGCCGTCCGCCCCGGCCGAGCTGGCCGATCCGGCTGCGGCCGTGGCGCGCGCCCGCGCCGCCGCCGATGCATGGTCGGCGCGGCCCGTGGAGGCGCGCGCCGCCTGTCTCGACCGGCTGGCCGATCTGCTGGAAGAGCACCGGGCCGAGCTGATGGCGATCTGCGTGCATGAAGCGCGCAAGACCATTCCCGACGCGCTTGCCGAAGTGCGCGAGGCGGTCGATTTCTGCCGTTACTACGCCGATCAGGCCCGCGCCCATCTCCAGCCGGTCGAGCTGCCCGGGCCGACCGGCGAGCGCAACATCCTGCGCATGGAAGGCCGCGGCGTCTGGGTAACGATCGCGCCGTGGAACTTCCCGCTGGCGATCTTCCTTGGCCAGACGGTGGCGGCGCTCGTCACCGGCAATGCTGTGGTCGCCAAGCCCGCGCCGCAGACGCCGCGCATCGCCGCGCGCGCGGTCGAGCTTGCCCATCAGGCAGGGGTGCCGGCCGATGTGCTGATCCTTGCCGCCGGCGGGCCGGACACCGGGGCGGCGCTGGTCGCCGATGCGCGGGTGGCCGGGGTCGCCTTTACCGGATCGACCGCCACGGCGCGGCGCATCGCCCGCGCGCTGCTGGCCGATGACAGCCGCCCGCTGGTGCCGCTGATCGCCGAAACCGGCGGCATCAATGCGATGATCGTCGATTCGACAGCACTTGCCGAACAGGTGGTGCAGGATGTCGTCACCTCGGCCTTCCGCTCGGCCGGGCAGCGTTGTTCGGCGCTGCGCCTGCTGCTGCTGCAGGAAGATATCGCCGATCACACGATCGAAATGCTCAAGGGCGCGATGAACACGCTGGTGATCGGCGATCCCGCCGACCCGGCGACCGATGTCGGCCCGGTGATCGATGCTGCCGCCCATGACCGGCTGATGGCGCACCGCACCGCGATGGCCGGGCGGATCGTCCACAGCCTTGCGGTGCCGGAGGGCGGGCATTTCGTGCCGCCGACGATCATCCGCCTCGATGACATTGACGATCTGCAGGCCGAATGGTTCGGGCCGCTGCTGCACGTCGCGACCTGGAAGGCGGGGACGCTTGAAGAGGTGGTCGCGCGGGTGAACGCCAAGGGGTTCGGCCTGACCATGGGGCTGCACAGCCGCATCGCGCGGGCCGCGGAGACGGTCGAGGCGCTGGCGCGGGTCGGCAATCTCTATGTCAACCGGTCGATGATCGGCGCGATCGTCGGCAGCCAGCCTTTTGGCGGCGAGGGGCATTCGGGCACCGGTCCCAAGGCCGGCGGCCCGCATTACCTGCCGCGCTTCTGTGCCGAGCGGGTGACGAGCACCGACACCACCAGCGCCGGCGGCAATGCGACGCTGTTGTCGCTCGACGATATCGGCATCTGATCCGCGCCCGGACGGCTGGCGGTTCAGCGCTGTCCGGCCACGAACGCGCTCAGCACGCGCGGGTAAAGCTGATGCTCGGCGATCAGCACGCGTGCGGCAAGGCTGTCGGGCGTGTCGCCGGGCAGGATCGCCACCCGCGCCTGGCCGAGCACCGGCCCGTCATCCAGCTCGGGCGTGACGATATGGACCGAGCAGCCCGCCTCGCGGTCGCCGGCGGCAAGCGCCCGTTCATGCGTGTCCAGCCCCTTGTAGAGTGGCAGCAGCGACGGGTGGACGTTGATGATCCGGCCCTGCCATTTCACGACAAAATCCCGCGATAACAGGCGCATATAGCCGGCAAGCGCGACATATTCGACGCCCGCCGCGCGCAGTTGCGCATCGATCAGCGCATCGAATGCCGCCCGGCCCATGCCGACATGGCTGTGCGCGAAGGTCGCAATCCCTTCCGCCCGGGCAAGCGCCAGCCCCGGCGCGTCGGGATCATTGGCGGCAACCAGCACGATCTCATAGCCGGCCCCGGCGAGGCGCGAGGCATAGAGCAGAGCCGCCATGTTCGATCCCCGGCCGGAAATCAGCACGCCGACACGTGCCTTGGCCGCGGGAGACGTGGGAGGGGCCGGATCAGCCAAGGTGCACGGCGTCCCAGCTGGCGCGTGCGCTCCATGCCTCGGCCGACCCGGCGACCGTGCAGCCGCGCGCGCCCGGCTCGA
>DBAW01000133.1:0-11034 GCA_002291855.1 Sphingomonas sp. UBA1000 | reverse complement strand
CACGATCACCGCCATGCCGATCCCGCAGTTGAAGGTGCGCGCCATTTCCGCCGGCTCGATCGCGCCCTGCGCCTGCAGAAACGCCATCAGCCGCGGCTGCGGCCAGGCATCGGCGTCGATATGCGCGTGCAGATCGGCAGGCAGCACGCGGGGAATGTTCTCCAGCAGCCCGCCGCCGGTGATGTGGGCAAGCGCATGGATGCGCCCGGCGCGCACTTCGGGCAGCAGCGCGCGGACATAGATGCGCGTCGGGGCCATCAGCGCGTCGATCAGCAGCACTTCATTGTCGAACAGCGCCGGCCGGTCGAGCTTCCACCCCCGGTCGGCGGCCAGCCGCCGGACCAGCGAATAGCCGTTGGAATGCACGCCCGACGACGCGATGCCGAGGATCAGGTCGCCCGCCTGCACGCGGTTGCCGGTCAGCGCCTGATCGCGCTCGACCGCGCCGACGCAAAAGCCGGCAAGGTCATAGTCGCCGGGCGCATACATGCCCGGCATTTCGGCGGTTTCGCCGCCGATCAGCGCGCAGCCGGCCTGGCGGCACCCCTCGGCGATGCCGGCGATCACCCGCTCGGCGACCCCCGGTTCCAGCCGGCCGGTCGCATAATAATCGAGGAAGAACAAAGGCTCGGCACCCTGGACGATCAGGTCGTTGGCGCACATCGCGACCAGATCGATGCCCACCCCGTCATGCCGGTCATGCTCTATGGCAAGCTTGAGCTTGGTGCCCACCCCGTCATTGGCGGCGACCAGCAGCGGATCGGTATAGCCCGCCGCCTTCAGGTCGAAAAACCCGCCAAAGCCGCCCAGATCGGCATCGGCGCCGGGCCGCCGGGTTGCGCGGGCCAGCGGGGCGATGGCCTTGACCAGCGCATTGCCCGCCGCGATCGAGACGCCGGCCTGGGCATAGGTATAGGGCTTGTTGTCCGTCATGTCGTCGGCCCTAGCGACAACATGCTTGGATTTCCACCGCCGACACGCCAGAAGGGCGGCGTGACCGTGCTTGCCCGTTTCCGTTTCCTGCCGCCGGTGCCGGCCGGTGCCGTGCCGGTGCTGGGCGCTGCGGCCTGTGCGCTTGCCGCGCTTGGCTGGACGCTGTCGGGCGCGGGGCTGCGCGCGCAGATCGAGGGCGAGCGTGGGGTGCCGCCCATCGACAGCTCATCGAGTTTCGAGGTCGGCGGGATCGAGGTCGATGTCGTCGGGCCGAACGCCGAAGCGGCGCGGCTGGGCGGCTGGCGCGAGGCGCAGCGGCGCGGCTGGAAGGCGCTGTGGGCGCGCACCCATGGCGGCACGCCCGGCCCCGGCCTGTCCGATTCGGCGCTCGACCAGATGGTCGCCGGGATCGTCGTCGAGGAGGAACAGATCGGCCCGCGCCGCTATGTCGCGCGGCTGGGCGTGCTGTTCGACCGTGCCCGCACTGGCCAGATCCTCGGCGCGACCGGCGGGCTGAGGCGATCCGCGCCGATGCTGGTGCTGCCGATCGAATGGTCGGGCGGCACGGCGCAGGCGCTTGAGGCGCGCAGCCTGTGGCAACAGGCCTGGGCGCGCTTCCGCACCGGCTCCAGCCCGGTCGATTATGTCCGCCCGACCGGCACCGGCGTCGATCCGCTGGTGCTCAATGCCGGGCAGAGCCTGAGGCCGGGGCGCAATTGGTGGCGGCTGCTGCTCGACAGCTATGGCGCGGCCGATGTGCTGATCCCCGAAGTGCGGCTGATGCGCGAATGGCCGGGCGGGCCGGTGATCGGGCGCTTTGCCGCCTATCACGGGCCGGACCGCCAGTATCTGGGCGGGTTCGTGCTGCGCGTCGGGTCGAGCGAGGCGCTGCCGCGGCTGATGGATGAAGGCGTGAAGCGGATGGACGCGCTTTATGCCGCAGCGCTTCAGGCCGGGCGGCTGACCCCCGATCCGGGGCTGGCGATCGACATGGCGGCGCTGCTGCCCGAGACGGTCGACGATCCCGTCGACATGGCCGGCGACGAGGCGCAGCTGACCGATGCGCCGCCGCCGGCGGCAACCGCGATCACCATCCAGTTCGACACCCCCGATGCCGCCGCCGTCAGTGCGGCCGAAGCGGCGCTGCGCGCGGTGCCGGGCGTGCGCGCGGCGGCGACGTCCAGCCTCGCGCTGGGCGGCGTGTCGGTGATGCGGGTGACATTCGAGGGCGATCAGGCGGCGCTTCGCACCGCGCTCGCCGCGCGCGGCTGGCAGGTGCAGGAGGGCGCGGGGGCGCTGCGCATCCGGCGCGGCACGCCCGCCGCGCCCGCCGGGGCGCAGCCGCCCAGATGAGCCAGATGGCGCTGCCGCTGGGCTGGCCGGCCGAGGAGCGGCAGGAAGATTTTATCGTGGGCGAGGTGAATGCGCAGGCGGTGCGCCATCTCGATCATTGGGGCACCTGGCCGGTGATGGCGACGATCCTGGTCGGGCCGCGCAAATCGGGGCGCAGCCTGCTCGGCCGGCTGTTCGCCCGGTCGAGCGGCGGGCGGCTGTTCGACGATGCCGAACGCCGGCCCGAGGATGAGCTGTTCCACGCGTGGAACGCCGCCCAGACCGAACGCCGCCCGCTGCTGATCATCGCCGATCAGCCGCCCCCGGCCTGGCGGGTGCGGCTGCCCGACCTGCGCTCGCGCCTGTCGGCCACCCCGGTGGTGCGCATCGGCGAGCCCGACGAGGCGATGACCGCCGCGCTGATCGACAAGCTGCTCGCCCAGCGCGGGCTGGCCTGTCCGCCCGATCTTGCGCCCTGGCTCGGCGCGCGGATCGAGCGCAGCTATGTCGGCATCCTGCGCGCGGTCGATCTTCTCGACGAAGCGGCCCTCGCCAAGCGCGTGCGGATTTCGGTAAGGCTGGCGCGTGACCTGTTCGGTCACAAGCAGGAGGATCTGTTCTGATGGCGCGCCCCCGGCCGCTCGACCCCGCCGACGACCGCCCGGCATCCGCCGGCGATCAGCGTTATTTCAACCGCGAAATGTCGTGGCTGGCGTTCAACCGCCGGGTGCTGGAGGAAGCGTGCAACCCCGCACATCCGCTGCTCGAGCGGCTGCGCTTCCTGTCGATTTCCGGATCGAACCTCGATGAGTTCTTCATGGTCCGCGTCGCCGGGCTGAAGGGCCAGCAGATGCAGGGCGTCGAGGAACGCGCGTTCGACGGGCTGACCGTCATCCAGCAGCTGGCCGCCGTCACCGACGGATCCGAAGCGCTGATGGCGAGCCAGCAGCGCGTCTGGGCGGATCTGCGCGATGCCCTTGAGGGCGCGGGGATCAGCGTCGTGCGCGGCGACGATCTGCCGGCTGCCGACCGGGCCTGGCTGGAGGCGCATTTCCGCAATCAGATTTTCCCGATCATCACCCCCCAGGCGCTCGATCCGGCGCATCCGTTCCCGTTCATCCCCAACAAGGGGCTGACGCTGATCTTCGACCTTGTCCGCCTGTCGGACAAGGAACCGATCCGCGAGCTGGTGATGCTGCCGCCGACGCTGCCGCGCTTCGTGCGCATTCCCGGCGAACCGGCGCGCTACATCGCGATGGAATCGGTGCTGCGCTGCTTCACCGATCTGCTCTTCCCCGGCTACCGGGTGCTGGGGGCAGGGGCGTTCCGCATCATCCGCGACAGCGATATCGAGCTGGAGGAAGAGGCCGAGGATCTGGTCCGTTACTTCCGCAGCGCGATCAAGCGCCGCCGCCGTGGCCGGGTGATCCGGCTGGAGCTGGAGGCGAGCATGCCCGCCGCGCTCGAAACGCTGGTGCGCGGCGAGCTGGCCGCCGACGCGATCCTGACCGAGGCCGACGGGCTGCTTGGCATCGGCGACCTTGAGGCGCTGGTCGAGGAAGACCGGCCGGACCTGAAATGGGTGCCGTTCAGCCCGCGCTTTCCCGAGCGCATCCGCGAATATGGCGGCGATTGTTTCGCCGCCATCCGCGCCAAGGACATCGTCGTCCACCATCCCTATGAAACGTTCGACGTCGTGCTCGCCTTCCTGCAACAGGCGGCGGCCGATCCGGACGTGGTCGCCATCAAGCAGACGCTCTACCGCGCGGGCAAGCAGTCGGCGGTCATTCAGGCGCTGATCGCGGCGGCAGAGGCCGGCAAGTCGGTGACGGCGGTGGTCGAGCTGAAGGCGCGGTTCGATGAAGAGCAGAATCTGCTCTGGGCGTCGGCGCTGGAGCGGGCGGGCGTGCAGGTCGTCTATGGCTTTATCGAGTGGAAGACCCATGCCAAGGTGTCGATGGTCGTCCGCCGCGAGGGTGAGGGCTATCGCACCTACTGCCATTTCGGCACCGGCAATTATCATCCGGTGACGGCGCGCATCTACACCGATCTCAGTTATTTCACCGCCGATCCGCGCGCCGGGCGCGATGCCGCGCAGCTGTTCAACTATATCACCGGCTATGTCGAGCCGACCGAGCTGGAACTGCTTGCCATGTCGCCGCTCGACCTCCGGGCGCGGATCGCGGCGCTGATCGACGAGGAAATCGCCCATGCCCGCGCCGGCCGGCCGGCCGGCATCTGGGCCAAGATGAACTCGCTCGTCGATCCGGCGATGATCGACAAGCTCTACGAAGCCAGCGCGGCGGGCGTCGTGATCGAGCTGATCGTGCGCGGCATCTGCTGCCTGCGCCCCGGCGTGCCCGGCCTGTCGGACAATATCCGCGTCAAATCGGTCGTCGGGCGGTTTCTGGAGCACAGCCGCATCTTCGCGTTCGGCGGCGGGCGCGACCTGCCCAATGACCGGGCGAAGCTGTTCATCTCCTCGGCCGACTGGATGCCGCGTAACTTCGACCGCCGGGTCGAATATATGCTGCCGATCACCAACAAGACCGTGCATGATCAGGTGCTCGATCAGGTGCTGGTCGCCAATCTCATCGACAATGAGCAGAGCTGGGAGCTGGGCGCGGACGGCAGCTATGTCCGCACCCAGCCGGGCGAGCGGCCGTTCAACCTGCACCGTTATTTCATGACCAATCCGTCGCTGTCCGGGCGCGGCACCGCGCTCGCCAACAGCGATCAGGTGCCCAAGCTGAGCGTCGGGCGCCGGGCATGACGGCGGCGGCAGTCCAGCTGCGCGGGCCGGCGGCCGAACCGCTGGCCGCGCGCGCGGCGATCATCGACATCGGCTCGAACTCGATCCGGCTGGTCGTTTATGGCGGGCCGGCGCGGGTGCCGGCGATCCTGTTCAACGAAAAGGTGACGGCGGGGCTGGGCGAACATCTGGCCGAAACCGGCCAGATCGCCCCCGATGCGCTGGACGCGGCGGGGCGGGCGCTGGCGCGGTTCCGCCGGCTGGTCGACGCGATGGGCGTCACCCGGCTGCGCACCGTGGCGACGGCGGCGGTGCGCGATGCCTCGAACGGCACCGCGCTGCTCGCGCGCGCGGCGGCGCTCGGCCTTGAGGTCGAGCTGTTGTCCGGCGTCGAAGAGGCGCGGGCGGCGGCGCTGGGTGTGCTGTCGGCCATTCCGGGGGCGGAGGGGCTGGTCGGCGATCTGGGCG
This sequence comes from Sphingomonas sp. UBA1000, assembly GCA_002291855.1. Taxonomy (GTDB): domain Bacteria; phylum Pseudomonadota; class Alphaproteobacteria; order Sphingomonadales; family Sphingomonadaceae; genus Sphingomonas_B. The sequence continues at coordinate 5,549 of DBAW01000133.1, read as the reverse complement.
GCGGCAGCCTGGAACTGACCCGGCTGGGCGGCGGCACGGTCGGTGATTGCGCGTCCTTCCCGCTCGGCGTGCTGCGGCTGGCGGCGCTGCGCGGCAGCCCGCGCGCGGCGGTCGAGCGGGCGGTGGCCGATCAGCTGGCGCGTGCGCCCTGGCTGGCGGGCGCGCGCGGCCTGCCGCTGCATCTGGTCGGCGGGTCGTGGCGCGCGCTGGCGCGGGTGGACATGGCGTTCAGCGACTATCCGCTGCCGATCATCCACCAATATCGGATGCCGGCCGCGGCGGCCGAGCGGCTGGTGCAGACGGTGGCGCAGGCGGACCGGGCACGGCTGCGCGCCATCCCGTCGCTGTCGGGCGGGCGCATCGCGACGCTGGGCGAGGCGGCGCTGCTGCTCGCGGTGCTGGTCGACCTGCTCGGCACCAGCGAACTGGTCGTCTCGGCATATGGCCTGCGCGAGGGGCTGCTTTACGATCTGCTCGACGGCGATGTCCGCGCCGAAGATCCGCTGATCGCCGCCTGCCGCGCCGAGGCCGAGGTGCAGGGCCGGTTCCGCGAGCATGGCGACCTGCTCGACCGCTGGATTGCGCCGGTGTTCGGGGCGGAACCCGATGCGCGGCTGCGGCTTGCCTCATGCCTGCTCGGCGATGTCGGTTGGCGCGCCAATCCCGAATTCCGCGCCGAACGCGCGCTCGAAACCGCCGTGCACGGGGCATGGGTGGGCGTCGATGCGCGCGGGCGGGCGATGATGGGGCAGGCGCTGTTCACCGCCTTTGGCGGCGGCGTCGCCCCGATCCCCGGCTTCGACCGGCTGGCGAGCGCTGCCGAGTTGCGCCGCGCCGCCGAATGGGGGCTGGCGATCCGGCTTGGCCAGCGGCTGAGCGGCGGGGTCGCCGGGCCGCTGGGCGCGACATCGCTGGGCATCGAGGACGGGCGGCTGATGCTGCGCTTTGCCCCCGGCGCGGGCGATTATTATGGCGATGCCGTGGAAAAACGGCACCGCCAGCTTGCCCAGGCACTGGGGCTGGAACCGGCGCTCGGTGCGGCCTGACTGTGCGGCCTAACTGCGCGACCTAACCGGCGACCGCGCGGTGCCCGATCAGCCGCAGTTGAGCGCGGTGATCCGGTTCTGCGCGTCGAGCGTCAGGTTCAGCCGGTCGGGCCGGTAATCCATGGTCACCATCGCCCCCGGCGGTTTCAGCCGGACGAGCGCGGCTTTGGCGCGCTTGCGTGCTTCGGCGACGGTCTGTTCCGATGCCTCGCGGCCCACCAGATCCTCCAGCGAGGCGGTGCTGCACCCGGCCCAGGGCGGGGTGGCGGCGGGGTTGACCGGCGGGCGCGGTTTGCGCGTGCAGGCTGCCAGGGTCAGCCCGCCGAGCAGCGCTGCGGCAAGCGCGGCATGGCCAAAACTCTTCATCCGCCACTCTCCCCGGCCGGCTGTTCGGTGCGGGCCATGTCCAGCTTGCCGCCGCGCACGGCAAAGGCAAGCCGTCCCTCGACCAGATCGAGCGCATCCTTGCCGAATTGGTCGAACCGCCAGCCGGTCAGGATCGACAGCCCGTCGCGCCGTCCGGCGGCCAGCAGCTCCAGCTCGTCGGTGCGGGCGAGCAGCCGGGGCGCGACATCGATGTCGCGGGCGCGGATCTTGAGCAGCAGCTTGAGCAGGTCCGCGACCAGCCCGCCATCCTTGCCCAGCCCCGGCCGCCGCTCGTCGCGCGGCATCTCGGCGGCGGGCAGCGGCTGCGCCTCGGCCAGCGCCTTCATCAGCCGCCCGCCAATGTCATTGCCGCCCCAGCTGGCCGACAGCCCGCGCACGCGCGTCAGGTCGCTCTGCTGGCGCGGGGGATGGGCGGCGAGATCGGCCAGCGTCTCGTCCTTGACGATGCGGCCGCGCGGCAGGTTCTTGCCCTGCGCCTCGCGCTCGCGCCAGGCAGCGAGCGCCTTCAGCCGGCCAAGCACTTCGGCCTTGCGGCTGGGCACCTTCACCCGCTGCCAGGCCTGTTCCGGCTCGTTGACATAGTTGTCGGGGTCGGCCAGCCGCTCCATTTCCTCATCCAGCCAGTCGCCGCGCCCTTTCTTCACCAGTTTGGCAAGGATCATCGGAAAAATCTTCACCAGATGGGTGACATCGCCAATCGCATAGTCGATCTGGCGCTGGTCGAGCGGGCGGCGCGCCCAGTCGGTGAAGCGCGCACCCTTGTCGAGCTGGATGCCCAGCCAGCTGTCGACCAGATTGCCATAGCCGATCTGGTCCCCCTGGCCGAGCGCCATCGCCGCGATCTGGGTGTCGAAGATCGGATGCGGGGTCCGCCCGGTCAGATTGTGGATGATCTCGACATCCTGCCCGCCGGCGTGAAACACCTTGAGCACATCTTCATTGGCGACCAGCAGGTCGAGCAGCGGCGTCAGGTCCAGCCCGTCGGCCTTGGGATCGATCGCCGCCGCCTCGCGCTCATCGGCGATCTGGATCAGGCACAGATCGGGCCAATAGGTGTTTTCGCGCATGAACTCGGTATCGACCGCGACGAAGCGCGACCGCGACAGGCGCGCGCACAGATCGGTCAGGCTGGCAGTGTCGGTAATCAGCGGATGGATGTGCATGGTGCCCGGTAGCATCGCCGGGCGCGATCATCCAGACCCGCGCCTTTCCCGCATCCGTGCCCCCGAACCCCCATCGCGGCGCAGGCCGGACATGCCGAACCGCATGGCGCGCTTGACAAGCGCGGTGCGAGCGCCTGTTAGGCCGGCATGCATATCTACCGTACGCACAGCTGCGGCGCGCTGCGCGCCGCCAATGTCGGCGAAACCGTCCGTCTGTCGGGCTGGATCCACCGCAAGCGCGACCATGGCGGCGTGCTGTTCGTCGATCTGCGCGACCATCATGGCATGACCCAGATCGTCGCCGACGCCGATTCCCCGGCGCTGCCGGTGCTTGACGGGCTGCGCGCGGAATCGGTCGTCACCATCGACGGGGTGGTGAAGGCGCGCGCCGGCGCGACCGTCAATGCGCAGCTGCCGACCGGCGAGATCGAGGTGTTCGCGCGCGGCGTCACCGTCCAGTCGGCGGCGCAGGAGCTGCCGATGCCGGTGGCCGGCGAGGCCGATTATCCAGAGGATATCCGCCTGCGCTACCGCTTCCTCGATCTGCGGCGCGAGCGGCTGCACGCCAATATCGTGCTGCGCAGCCAGGTGATCGCGTCGATCCGCCAGCGCATGATCGGCCAGGGCTTTACCGAGTTCCAGACCCCGATCCTGACCGCGTCGTCGCCCGAGGGCGCGCGCGACTATCTGGTGCCCAGCCGCGTGCATCCGGGCAAATTCTACGCGCTCCCCCAGGCGCCGCAGATGTTCAAGCAGCTGATCATGGTCGCGGGCTTTGACCGCTATTTCCAGATCGCGCCCTGCTTCCGCGACGAAGACGCCCGCGCCGACCGGTCGCCGGGCGAGTTCTACCAGCTCGATTTCGAAATGAGCTTCGTCACCCAGGACGATGTGTTCGCCGCGATCGAACCGGTGCTGCACGGCGTGTTCGAGGAATTCGCCAATGGCCGTCAGGTCAGCGCCGCGCCGTTCCCGCGCATCCCCTATCGCGAATCGATGCTGAAATACGGGTCGGACAAGCCCGATCTGCGCAACCCGATCGTGATTTCGGACGTGTCGGAGCATTTCCGGGGCTCGGGCTTCGGCCTGTTCGCGCGCATCGTCGAGGGCGGCGGCGTCGTCCGCGCCATCCCGGCGCCGAACACCGCCGGCCACAGCCGCAAATTCTTCGACGACATGAACGACTGGGCGCGCGCCGAGGGCCATGCCGGCCTTGGCTATATCACCCAGAAGGGCGGCGAGCTGGGCGGTCCGATCGCCAAGAACCATGGCGAGGAGGCGACCCGCAAGCTGATCGCCGAGCTGGGCCTTGGCCCGGATGACGGCATCTTCTTTGCCGCGGGCAAGGAAGGGCAGGCGGCCAAGCTTGCCGGGGCCGCGCGCACCCGGCTGGGCGAGCAGCTTGACCTGATCGACCGCAACCGGTTCGAGTTCTGCTGGATCGTCGATTTCCCGATGTATGAATATGACGAGGACGCGAAGAAGGTCGATTTCTCGCACAATCCGTTCTCGATGCCGCAGGGCGAGCTGGAGGCGCTGGAGACCAAGGATCCGCTCGACATCCTCGCCTATCAGTATGACATCGTCTGCAACGGCGTGGAGCTGAGCTCGGGCGCTATCCGGAACCACCGGCCGGAGATCATGTACAAGGCGTTCGAAATCGCCGGCTATTCGAAAGAAGATGTCGACACCAACTTTGCCGGCATGATCAACGCGTTCAAATATGGCGCGCCGCCGCATGGCGGCTCGGCCCCCGGCATCGACCGCATCGTCATGCTGCTGGCCGACGAACCGAACATCCGCGAGGTCATCCTGTTCCCGATGAACCAGAAGGCGGAAGACCTGATGATGGGCGCGCCGAGCACGGTGACCGCCAAGCAGCTGCGCGAACTGCACATCCGCACGGTCGACGGGCCGGGCACCAAGGACGCCGCGCCCAAGGCGTAAGTCGTTCGGACCGCATCCGCGCGCGGGGCGCGCGGATGCGGTCGCGGGTGTTTGTGGCGCATGCGCGCGTCGCGGCACGGTGAACGCTGTCTCTGTCCCATTTTCGTGCGTCGGGCGGGGATCGGCTTCGCCCGGCTCGACTTGGCGACCCGGGCGCGCTTAACTCTGCGCCATGCGGATCGACCTTCAGGATCATGAACAGGGCACGCCCTATGCCGGCGACGCTACCGCCGCTCTCGCCGCGCTGCAGGAGCGGCTGGCTCGGATCCAGGTGGCGCATATCGTGCACAAAAGGCGGGCGATCATCCTGCTCGAGGGGTGGGACGCGGCCGGCAAGGGCGGGATCATCCAGCGGCTGACCGCGCGCTGGGACCCGCGTTACTTCAGCGTCTGGCCGATTTCCGCGCCGACGCCAGAGGAAAAGGACCGGCATTTCCTGTGGCGTTTCTGGCCGCGCCTGCCGCTGTCGGGCGACATCGCGGTGTTCGACCGCAGCTGGTATGGCCGTGTGCTGGTGGAGCGGGTCGAGGGCTTTGCGCGCGAGGCCGAATGGAAGCGCGCCTATGACGAGATCAACGAGTTCGAGGCGCAGCAGCGCGACTGCAACACCACGCTGGTCAAGCTGTTCGTGCATTTGACGCAGGCGGAACAGGACCGGCGGCTGAAGCGGCGGTTCGAGGATCCGTGGAAAAGGTGGAAGACCGGGGCCGAGGATTATCGCAACCGCGCCCGCCGCGACGATTATCTGGCCGCGCTTGCCGACATGTTCCGCCTCACCGACACGCGCTGGGCACCGTGGACGGTGATCGACGGCAATGACAAGCCGGCGGCGCGCATCCACGCGCTGACCGCGATCGCCGACCAGCTGGAAGCCGCCGTCCCGATGACGCCGCCGCCGCTCGACCCCGAACTGGAAAATCTGGTGCGCACGCATCTGGGCGGGTGAGAGGAGATTTCGTTGGGAAGAACGGCACCGGGGGTTGTTGTTTGGGAAGAACGGCACCGG
>DBAW01000128.1 GCA_002291855.1 Sphingomonas sp. UBA1000 | reverse complement strand
GCCCAGCCGCGCTGCGGCTCAAGCCGCACCCGCGCGCCATTGGCGCCGCCGCGATGGTCCGAGTTGCGATAGGTCGATGCCGACGCCCAGGCCGCCTTGACCAGCGCGCTGACGGTCAGCCCGCTGCCCAGGATCGCGGCCTTGAACCGTGCGATTTCGGCGTCAGCCGGCCTCGTGCCCGCCGGCACCGGATCCTGCCAGATCAGCGTTTCGGCCGGAACCTCCGGCCCGAGATAGCGGATCTTCGGACCCATATCGCGGTGGCACAGCTTGAACCACGCCCGCGCAAACGCATCGTCGAGCGCCGCCTGATCGTCGCGGAACCGCTCCGAAATCCGGCGATACTCCGGGTCGAGCTTCAGCGCCATGTCAGCGGTCGTCATGATCGTCGGCACGCGCTTCGCCGGGTCGCGCGCGTCCGGGGCAAGGTCTTCCGGGTCGGGGTTGATCGGCGTCCACTGCCATGCTCCCGCCGGGGACTGCACCAGCTCATAATCATATTTGAAAAGCAGCCGGAAATAGTCCCCGCCCCAGCGGATCGGGTTGTTCGACCAGCTGCCTTCGATCCCGGAGGTGGTGATGTGCCCCGCGGCGATCTCGTCCGCATCGACCAGCCAGCCAAAGCCCATGCGGTGCAGATCTTCGCTCTCGGGCGCGCCGGCAAAGCTGTCCGCCGGCTTTGCGCCATGCGCCTTGCCGAACGCATGGCCGCCGGCGGTGAGCGCCACCGTCTCCTCGTCGTTCATCGCCATCCGGGCAAAGGTTTCGCGCATGTCGCGCGCCATGCCTTCGGGATCATGCGGATTGCCCTGCGGCCCTTCGGGGTTGACGTAGATCAGCCCCATCTGGATCGCCGCCAGCGGATTTTCGAGCGCGCGTCCCTCGGCGGGGTGGATGCGCGTGGCAACGCCTTCATTCACCCACTGCTCTTCCGTGCCCCAATAGACGCTTTCAGGCTCGAACACGTCGGCGCGGCCGCCGCCAAAGCCGAACACCGGCCCGCCCATGCTCTCGATCGCGACATTGCCAGCCAGGATGAACAGGTCCGCCCAGCTGATATGGCGGCCATATTTCTGCTTGATCGGCCACAACAGCCGGCGCGCCTTGTCGAGATTGCCATTGTCCGGCCAGGAGTTGAGCGGCGCAAACCGCTGCTGCCCGGAATTGGCGCCGCCACGCCCGTCGCCGGTGCGGTAGGTGCCGGCCGCGTGCCACGCCATGCGGATGAAGAACGGGCCATAATGGCCGTAATCGGCCGGCCACCAGGGCTGGCTATCGGTCATCAGCGCGGCCAGATCGGCCTTGAGCGCCGGATAATCGAGCTTCGTGAACGCCTCGGCATAGTCGAACGACGCGCCATAGGGATTGGCGCTCCGGCCCTGCTCGGTCAGGATGTCGAGCTGGAGTGCCTGCGGCCACCAGTCGCGATTGGTGCGCCCGAGCAGGCTGCGCATCTGACCGCTGCCATGAACCGGACAGCCGCCGCCAATCTCTCCCGTTTTCGCATCCATACCGCTTCTCCTTGCAGAGCGCATAGGTGGCCCGCCGCACCCGCGTGCGACACCCGAAACAATAGCTGATCGCAGGTGCCGCCGCCAGCAATGACCGGCCGCATGCCACGATGATGAAGCGGCTTCCCGGCGCGGGCGGGGCGGCCGGACATGGCGGCTTGACGGCTTTGCCGGGAACATCACCTAGTTACCGGACCATAATGATCGGTACTATTCTGCCCGACCGTCCATCGGCCGGTGCCGGCCCTGAACAGGAGAGGAGCATGGTCGTCCTGCAACAATGGATCATGTTGGCGAACAATCTCGCCCTGCGTCAGGCCGGGGCGCTGGCGTTTGCGGCCATATTCACGCTGGGCGCGCACACAGCGGCCCTCGCCGCCGACCGTTCCTTCGGCATCTGGAGAAACCCGCAGAACAGCGTCCATGTGCGGGCGCAGCCCTGCGGCCCGCGGATGTGCGGGATCGTGATCTGGGCCAGCGCCAAGGCCCAGGCCGATGCCCGCAAAGGCGGCACCGATCCCCTGATCGGAACCCGTCTCTTCCAGGATTTCGAACAGGAACGGGCGGGCATCTGGCGCGGCAAAGTGTTCGTGCCCGATATCGGCAAAAGCTTTTCGGGCACGATCAGCGTGATCGACGACAACACCTTGCTCGGCAAGGGCTGCCTGATCGGGCGCGTCGGATGCCGATCTCAGCAATGGACCAGGCTGGGCAACTGATCGCCTGCGCCGTCATCCCCGCCGCGCAGTTGCCCGCCCTGCCCCTGCAAGCGCCGGTCCCGACATGTTTCCCCTTTGCGACGGCGGCGCGCAGCGATAAGCGGCAATCAGAACGGACAGGTGGCCGAGTGGTTTAAGGCAGCGGTCTTGAAAACCGCCGTGGGTGCAAGCCCACCGTGGGTTCGAATCCCACCCTGTCCGCCATGATGCCACTGCGCCAACCGACCGTAGTCCGGTGGCACTTTGTCAGGGACCAGCGCCGCCGGCCGCGGCATGCGCTATTCGGCCGAGGCTTCTCTCGCGAGACAGTCAAAGGGGCCGACAAGGCAACTGGGACACGACCGGCATCGAGGGCGTGGCTGGCACGTCGCGGATCGGGGCCTTTGTCTGGACCCGATCCGCGCACCGTTCAGGCGAAGGCGAGGTTGACGCGGCGACGCCCCACCGCCGCGCCGGCAAGGCCGAAGCCGCCGATCATCATTGACCAGCTGGCCGGCTCGGGGACGGCTGCGAACTGATAATTGGACTGCCAGAAGCCGCCCGCACTCTGGGAACTCGAAAACCTGATCTGCCCGACCGTCGCGGTGCCGCGAAACACGTTGTCGATGGTGAAAAACACGTCGTTAGCGTTCTGGTCGATATCCTCGCCTGCGGCCGCGCCGAACACCGTCATCCGGTCGAGCGCCGTGCTGTAGCTGAGCGTGATATTGTCGACGCCCCCGCCGCTGCCCAGCGCCGGAGTGACGTTGTTCAGGGTAAAATCGGCGCTCGTGTCGAAAGCGGGCAAGCGCGCCCGGTTGAAGGTCAGCAGCCATGCGCGGAGAATGCCGCCGCTGAAAAAGATGTTCTGGTCGCTCGGCGGGCCGATGCGTGTGAAGCTGTCGGACACAGCCCCGAACGTCAGCGGATCGACATCCGCCGCCTGCGCGGGCATCGCCACAAGCGCGGCCGCAGCCGCGATCAACCCCTTGATCATATCAAACTCCCCTTTGACGCGCGGAGGGTTAATGGCCGTCAACCTTTTGTCGAGCGGGGCAACAGGCAAGCCGCTTCCAGATTTGTGACCATTTCGGATCAGTTGCCGCCTGGCCGGCGCTCGGCCCGCCAGTGATCAATCGCGGCGACATGATCCGCCAGAGCTTTCCGGTCGCCGCGCGCGCTCTGCCTGATCCCCTGTTCGACATTGGGCAGCGGGGGTAGATTCTGAACGCCGCCGCCACCCACCTGTCCGCCATCTATCGACCAGCAGCGAGAGGCGCAGATGGGCGGCCGCGCCGCACCAACTCTTTGCCGGGCCTCAGAAGTCGGCCGACAGGGACAGGTTGAGCCGCCGCGACGCAATGTATTGAAAGCCGCCGCCGCCCGTCACGTTCCAGCCAAAGACGTTGGTCAGGTTGGCGATCTGCGTGCGCAACACCGTCGGGGTGCGGCCCAGCCTGAAACGATAGCGCGCGCCCAGATCGAGGATCGCGCGCCGGGAAATGAACAGCGCATTGTCGATCCTTGCCGCACGCCTGCCGGTGTAATTGATGCCCAGATCGACCGACAGCGCGTCGAAAGCGGGCGGCTGATAGTCGATCCGGAGGTCGAGCGTGGTGCCCACCCGGCCGAGCGGTCTTTCGCCGAGCCGCCCCTGCTGCACCGCCTCGCCGGTGACACGCGGGCGCATCAGCACCGCACCCGCCACCAGGTTCAGCCCGGCAAGCGGCCGGGCCGTCAGCGAAAGCTCCGCCCCCTGATGTTTCACATCGCCCAGCACACGAAAGACATTGTCGCCGTCAAGCTCGAAATAGGGCCGCCGCACGTCGAACAGTCCCGCAATCAGCTTGACGTTTGTCGACAGCGTCCAGCGCATCCCGGCCTCGACCTGGCGGGTGCGCAGTGCCGGCAGGGTCAGATTGGCGTTCGCCGCAAAGGCCGGGGCGGTGCCGCTTTCCTCAAGCCCGCGCGTGGTGGCGGCATATACGGCCAGCCCCTCGATCGCGGTGATCGCTGCCGACGCATTCCACAGGATCGGGCTGTCTTCGTTGGCCGTGGGGACACGCCCCGGCGCGCGCACTTCCTTGCGGTAGCGGGTTTTCTGCACGCCAAGGTTGATCTCGCCCAGCCCTTGCCAGAGCATCGCATAGCCGAGCGCGCCGGTCTCCTGCCGGATTTCGTCGCGGGTCAGCGCGCCGAAGGCGACATCGGGCTCGGGCAGTGCAACGGCTGCATCGATCATGGCGGGGCCAAGGCTGCGGAAGGCGAAGCCGCCAAGATCGTCGTCAACCCGCCGAAACCGCGCCGAGGCGATGAGGCGATGGCTGCGCGGGCCTTCGGTGAAACCGCGTTCGACCAGCAGCTCGCCCGAATAGGATTGCGACACCTGATCGCGGCCCAGCAGCACCTGCCGTTCAGCGCTGCCGTCTGCCCGGGTGTTGGCGAAGAAATTCGCCCCGAACTGATCGATGGTGAAGCGCGACGAGAACAGCCCCAGCCCGATCCGCCACGGTCCGCGGTTGACCTTTGCCATGCCGCCGAAGTTTTGCGAATGGCCCGCCCAGTCGGCCCAGTCCTGCCCGAAAAAGCGGTTGCGCGCGATGCGCCGCGGCAGAAACGCGCCGGCGGTGAAGATCACCGGTGTCGTCTCTTCGTCGAAATAGTCATAGCGGCTGTAAAAGCCGGTCAGTTCCACGCCCTTGGCAGGCCGCCAGCGGGCAACCCCGCCATAGCGCACGAACCAGAAGTCGGCGCCATCGGGATAGACGAACTCTTCCACCCCGGCGCCGATGTTGAGATCGAGGTCGCCGGTCAGCGGCAGTGCGGCATCGACCGTGGCAAAGGCGGCAAAGAAATCGCCAAAGCCGGTGCGTGCGCTCACAACCGGCTTGTCGCCCACGCGGCGCAGGGAAAAGTCGACAATGCCGGTGGGGGCCGGGAACGGATAGCCGAGCGCGGACACGCCGACCTGGATGGTCGATCCTGCCCGCACCGCGTCGCTGAAGGCACCCTGGGAATCGAAATAAAGCCCTTCGATCCGCACATTCTGCGCGGCGAAGGCTGAAAACCCCCGGACATTGCCGCCGTTATACAGCCCGATGCTTTCATCGCCCACGCTGGTCCCGAACGCATCCGAGGCCTGTGTGATGACGTTCTCTTCAGAGCGGTTGACCAGCGCGATCGCGGGTGTCGTGGCAGAGCCTTGCAGCATCTCCCCGTCGGGCGCGTCTTCGGCCGGCGGCGCAGGCGCTTGCGCAGCGGCGGAATGCACCGGGGCAAGATATGCCGGTGCCGCCAGCACCGCCCATGTCAGGCCATTGCGCATCGGCATCAGGCCAGTTTCAGGCGCGCAAAGCGACGGGCTGCAAGCACGATCAGGCCGCCGGCAAGTCCGATCAGCAGCGCGATTTCAGGCCAGGGAGCACCCCGTGCGGGCGACCATGTGAAGCGCGGCATCAGCGCGGCGTCCCCGCTCCGCATGATCGCGCCGCGCGCGACAAAGCCGCCGCCATAGGCGCGAAAGACGGCGAGATAGGCATTGCCCGCCGCGCGAAAGCCCTGCCCGGTCGCCGCGTCCGTCCCGGCAGACCGCTCAAGCGCGCGCCTCGCCACCAGCGCGGGAGAGACCCATGACAGGGTTTCGGCAACGCGTTGCTGCGCGGCAAGCTGCACCGCAAAGCGGCGATCGATCGGTGCGGTCGCCGCTTCGACCTTCTGCGCCACGTCCCATGTCTTGCGGATCGACGCGAGACGGCCCGCAAACGCGCCCGATGCGATTTCGGGGTGATCATTCTCATAGGCTTCGGTCGAAGCGACCTCGGCGGCACGCGCGGCAGCGATCTGTTCAAAACGCGAAGGCGGCGGATAGCTTGCCTGCACAAGGGCCGAACATGCGGCTGGCACCACCAGCGTCAGCAGCGCCCAGAGAGCGACGAGCATGAAGGCCGCCGCCTCGGCACTGACGGCGAGGCTGTTGACCCAGGCAGCGCAGGTGGCCCAGAATATCAGGAACAGCGCCGCCACCAGCAGCCACACCCCCGCCGCCGGCCAGCGCCCCGCCACATCCGGCCCGGTTGCCAGCATCATCAGCATCGCCGCCACGATCGGCACCAGCACCAGCACCAGCCGCGGGATGACGCGCGCGCCGATCAGCTTGAGCGGGCTGCCCGCCTGCGCCAGGATCAGCCGCGCAACACCGCTGTCGCGGTCGGCCGCGAACAGCCCGTAGCACAGCCCGATCAGCACCAGCGGCGCCAGCACCACGACCACGAAGCCCAGGTCGATCCCGCCGCGGACCAGCAGTTCGGGGTTGTCCAGCCCGGTGCGCTGGAACAGCGTATCCCTGGTCGCCCGCATCGACACCGTCGCGGTATAGGGATCAACCGGCGCCCGTCCCGCGCTGGCATCGACCAGCACCGGCAGCGGCGCGATCAGCACCTGGCGCAGGCGATAGGGGGTGAGAATGGCCTCCTCCGGCGGCATCCCGGCATCGGCAAGCCGGTCGCGCAGCTGGGTGGTTGCTTCGTTCTGCCGCGCCTGCGCGGCGGCGCGGCCATCGACCTGGCTCTGCATCAACGCGCGCCCCGAAAGGCAGGCCAATACCAGCGCCCCCAGCAGCACTGCCAGCAGGCACAGCGCCGCGCGGTCGCGCGGGACGATCCGCAGTTCGAGCGCGATCAGCCGCAGCATGTCAGCGCTCCAATCCGGTCAGGCCGCGCGCCGCGCGCAGCGCGATCGCGAAAGCCGCGATCAGCCACACCAGCAGGATCAGCGCCTCGCGCCACACCCCCGCCAGCGTTGCGCCCAGCGTGGGAGGGACAAAGCGGAAATCCTCGACCTTCGCCCAAAGCTGCGGATCGGCGACATAGTCGAAATCGGCACCTGCGCCGTTTTTGATGAGGTCGGTGTTGAGCTGCGTCACCAGCGAACGGCGGCGGCGTTCCGCCTGCTGCTGGAACGCGATCTGATGCGGCATGTCGGTGCCGCTCAGCGCCATCGAGATGTTCTGCAGTGCCGGAAGCGGGGATAACAGACCGGCCCAGCGCAGCCAGTCTCGCTGGGCTTGATACACACCGAAAAGCGCGCCGAACTTCTCGTCATGGACACGGTTGCCGAGCCGCTCGTCCTCCTCCAGTTGCAGCCCGCCGAAGCTGACCGGCAGGTCTTCGAGCCGGGTGACGCCATATTGTGCCATCACCCTGGCCTCGAATGCCTTCGCCCCGTCCGCAAACGGGCTGGGATAGGCGGCCTTGGCGGCGGCGACATCCGCCCAGAACTGCTCGCTGGTGGGTGCCGGTGCCGCATAGTCGGCCACCGCCACGGCAGCCCGCGGGGTGAGGATGATCGCGAACAGCCACAGCCCGGCCAGGATCATCAGCGCCTGCCCCGATGATCGCGCGCGCAGCGACACCGCCACCGCCAAGGCCGCGACGATCGCCAGAAACACGGCATAAGCGAGAAGCCACAGGCCAAGCCGCACCGGATCGACCGGCCCCGCGCCCGCCGCGGCCACCGCGCCCACCACGCTGATCGCGCCGCCAAGCAGCAGCGTCACCAGGCCGACCGATGCCAGCTTGGCGCGCACCAGCCGCCCGGGGCTGACCCCGCTCGCCAGCATCAGCCGCAGCGTGCCCCGCTCCCGCTCGCGCGCGACACTGCCCGCGGCGATCACGGCGACGAGCAGCGGCATCAGCGCCTGCAATACCCAGGCAAGGCTGAAATCGCCGCTGAGCAGGATCTGGGTCTGGTCGTCGATCGGTCGCGCCACGGCGGGATTGCGGTTGTGCGCCTCCATCCACACCGCGCTGCCCGCATAAGCCGCGATCCCGGGGTCCAGCACCGCCTCGGCGGTCAGCGGCCTGAACGCCCATTTGGAGAAATGCGCCGCGCTGTGCGGATTGCGTGCGCCCTGCCCCTCCCATGTGATCCGGTCTGCAGCGATGGTGGCCGCGCGGTCGGCCTCATGCGCATTGATGCGAACCCATGACGTGGCAAGCGCGGTCAGGCCCAGGGCAAGGACCAGCAGCGCCATGACGATGACCCGCCGGTCACGCCGCAGCTCGCGGAAATCCTTGGCGACGATTGCAGCGACGACGCTCATGCCGCGCGCTCGGCCATGTGGGTGAGGTAGATCGCCTCAAGCTCGCTCGCCGAAAGGCTTGCGGGATCGATCGTCGCCAGCAACTGCCCGTGGCGCATGATGCCGATCCGGGTGGCGACATCCTTGGCCCGGAATATGTCGTGAGTGGAGATGAGCAGGGCGGTGCCGCCTGCTGCGGTTTCGCGCAGCACCGCGACCAGATCATTGGCCGCTGCGGGATCCAGCCCGGACAGCGGCTCATCGAGCAGGATCGCGCGCGCCTGCTTCATCAACGCGATGGCAAGGCCGAGCTTCTGGCGCATCCCCTTGGAATATGTGCCGGCCGGTCGCTCGATCGCGCCGTCGGGGAAGCGCAGCCGCGCCAGGATCGCATCGCGTTGGCCGGGGTCGACCCGCTCGCCCGCCAGCTGGGCGAAGAAATCGAGGTTTTCCGCGCCGGTCAGGGTCGGGTAAAGGGCCACCACCTCGGCCACATAGCCAAGCTTCTTGCGGGCGGCGGCTGGATCGCGGGCAACCTCCACCCCGTCAACCCGCGCGGCGCCGGCGCAAGGCTCCAGAAAGCCGAGAAAAAGGTTGATCGTCGTCGTCTTGCCGGCACCGTTCGCGCCGAGCAGGCAGACAATCTCGCCCGCCGCGACCCGGAGGTCGAGCCGGTCGAGCGCCACTGCCTCACCGAAACGCATGGTGAGACCGGCAGCTTCGAGCACCGCCGGCTGCATCGGAACCCTCACGCCGGCTCGAGCGCGGTCTGCGCCTCGCCCCATGCCGGGAAGGGATCGTTGAGCCGCGCCCATTTGTCGGGCGTGAACGCGTCGGTCGGCAGCAGACAGGCATCGAGTGCCTTGGTGATCTCCGCCCTGTCCAGCCCGATGCCGATCAGCACAAGCTCCTGCCGCCTGTCGCCCCACACCGGGTGCCAGTGGCGACCCACGAACGCCTCGAACGTGCCATCATCAGGCCAGCGGTTCTTGGGCACCGCCGCCCACCAGCGCCCCATCCGGCTGACGCTTTTCTGGTGCCCGGCAATGGCCAGCTCGCCAAGGAAATCGGGCCGGGTGGCAAGCCAGAAATGGCCTTTCGCGCGGATAACCCGATCCAGCGCCTTGCCCGTCAGCAGGCGGTAAAAAGCCGCCGGGTGAAAGGGCTGACGCGCGCGGTAGACAAAGCTCTCGACGCCATATTCTTCGCTCTCCGGGCGGTGGCTGGCATAGTCGTACAGCTCCTTTGCCCAGAGCGGATGCTGTTCGGAACGCTCTTCGTCATAAAGTCCGGTGTCGAGGATCGCATCGAGTGCGACGTTCCCGAAATCAGCCTCGATGATCCGCGCATCGGCGTTGAGGGATGCCACAACCTGCTTGACGGTCGCGAGCTTGTCGGGCGACACGGCACCCGCCTTGTTGACGATCACCACATCGGCGAACTCGATCTGCTCCACCAGCAGGCCGACAAGACTGCGATCGTCGCCCTCGCCTGCCGTCTGCCCGCGCGCAGACAGGAGATCGCGGCTCGAATAATCCGCCAGCAGGTTCAAGGCGTCGACAACCGTGACCATCGTGTCGAGCCGGGCGACATCGCCAAGGCATTCGCCCTGCTCGTCGCGGAACGAGAATGTGGCAGCAACCGGCAGCGGTTCGGAAATGCCCGTGCTTTCGATGACCAGATAGTCGAAGCGGCCCTGCCGGGCGAGTTCGCGCACTTCCTTCAGCAGGTCGTCGCGCAGCGTGCAGCAGATGCAGCCATTGGTCATCTCGACCAGCGCCTCCTCGGCACGGGACAGCGCCGCCTCTCCGCCGCGCACGAGATCCGCGTCGATATTCACTTCGCTCATGTCATTGACGATCACCGCCACCCGCTTGCCCTCGCGGTTGGCGAGGATGT